>CBDUKH010000013.1:0-49545 GCA_965367755.1 uncultured Rhodothermales bacterium | reverse complement strand
CTCCTTCGAAAACGGCCACCGCAGAGTCCGGAAAGCCACGGGCAATATCTATCAGCGATAGCTCAGCACCGCCAAGCACTTTCGACTGATCAACAAAAAGAATCCGCGGCATAGTTAGACCACCTCATCGTAGACGGCCCGCGTTTTCATGGCGACGGCTTTCCAGTCGTAATTTTCACGGGCGAAGTCGCGACAGGTTTTTGCATCCGGGATATCAACGCCACCCGAGAGAATATCTCGCAGGCGTCGGACAAGGCATTCCACATCCGTATCCGGGAGTACCAGCGATGATGATAATTGGGAGACCACTTCCGGGAGTCCGCCCACGGGTGTAACTAGACAGGGTGTGCCAGCGGCGAGGGATTCCACGGTGATGAGGCCAAAGCCTTCCAACTTGAGTGTTGGCACGACGGACAGGTTTGCTGCTGCGTAGGCGGCCGGCAGGTCCTCCTCGGCAACATAGCCTAGCATTTCGACATGCTTCTCAATGCCAAGCTGAGTTATTAAAGTCTTTAGCTCTTCTTCGATGGGTCCTTTGCCTGCGATCTTCAAATAGAGGTCAGGAAAGTCTCCTACCAACATACTGATCGCAATGACGAGGTTTTCCAGGCCCATCCGTCGGGCCAACCGACGTACGGAAACAATTATCGTCCCCTCCGATTTCCAGCCGAGCTTCTGCCGGGCAGCTTTAATATCCAGCCCGGTATCAAACCTGTCGATGTCTGCCCCTCCCGGTACGATTCTTATTATCGACGGGTCAATGCCAAAATCCTTTACCAGTACGTCATGGAAAGCCGTCGAAAGGACTATGAATCTATCGGCCTGATTGTAGACGCGCCGCTCGATGTATTTCTTAAACTTGTACGAGCTGTCGTTGTCTCCTTCTACACGGCTTTCGTCTGCCCACGGACCGTGGAAGTGTACCACTAACGGGCGATCTTGTATGAGTCCAAGGACGGGAAACGTATACAACGCAAAGTGCGATGCGACAAGATCAATGCTTCGTTTATCAAACTCCTGCTTTACCAGCGCCCGTTGTTTAAGCAACCTGCGGACCAACGGTGCCTTGTCACTTTCAAACGCCTTGATCTTCCCGGCTGACTGCTCTGCAACAGCGGGGCTCCCAGCCACGGAACCGGAAACACTCACCGAAGCATGATGCAAGTTTTTGTACAGCGCATAGTAGACACGGTCCAGCCCGTTGCCCGGCTGCTCCGGAAGCCAACTCATGCCGGTCTGGAAAACATTTATCGGATTTAAGTCGTGAGACACTATAGCAGGACCTCCAGACTATCTCCCGGTTGCATTGAACGATCAATTGTCAAACGAGCCCAGATCTCCAGGACAAAGAGGGTCCAAAGCTGTTCTCCCCAGTCTTCTGCATCGGATGCATGTTCACCGAGCATCTTCTGGACGAACGCAACATCCGCCCATCCTCTTTCTGCGAACAGTTTGCTCCCAAGAGCGGCGGTGACGTAGGGTGACAATTCGCCTCGCAACCAGTCGGACGATGGCATCACAAAACCACGCTTGCGACGGTAGAGAACTTCGCGCGGTACATATTTCTCCGCCAGCTTTTTCAACAGGTATTTGGTTTGATACCGTCGGATTCGCTGGTGAGTTGGAATCATTGCAGCGTACTCGATAACGTTCATGTCGAGTAGCGGTGAACGCCCTTCAAGGGAATGTGCCATGGTCGACACATCCATCTTGGCAAGGAGTTGATCGGGCAAGTATGTCGTCAGATCTCCAAAGAGAGCCCGGTCGGTATCTTCGGTAGCGGGTGCATTATCCCACACATCCCGATAGAATCTATCTGGGTGTCCGTTCAATTGGCTCATGAGTTCCGGAGCATACGCTTGATCTCGGATTGATCTGAATGCACGATCGTAGATGAACGCTTCTGCAGCGGAGCCACGGCCGGCGGCGGCAAGCATGGCAACCTTCTTCAGAGCACCTCCACTAATTCCGGACAAAGACTTGGCAACGACTTCGCGAGCTACTCGCGGTAGAAATCGTCTATACTTTTCGGCAGCACGGGCGACGACAGGCCGAGCGTATCCGCCAAACACTTCGTCGCCACCATCCCCATTCAGAATTACGGTCACATGTTGTCGAGCTGCCTCCGCCACGTAGTAGGTCGGCACAATGGACACGTCGGCGACGGGTTGACCATAGTGCCAGATGATTGACGGCAAATCACCTACTGCGTCAGGGGCCAGGACATGTTCATGTAGCGTAACGCCCCACTTCTCGGCGACTTTCCGGGCGAAGGGACGCTCGTCGAAGACCGGGTCTTCAAAACCCATGATCACTGCTTCGACTGGCGCGGTCTGTATTTGCGCCATCATCGAAACTATCAGGCTCGAATCGACACCCCCAGAAAGGAAAGCTCCAAGCGGAACGTCACTCATCAGGCGATCCTTGACTGCTGCACGAATAAGTACATCGAGGTCTTCGACAATGTCGTTATCCGATCGATTGATTTTTGCCGAGAAGTCGACGTTCCAGTACCTGCTCGTCTCTAACGTATTGTTATTCCAATCGAAGACTATTTGATGTGCCGGTGAAAGCTGGTTGTAGCCGTCGAACATCGTGAGCGGAGCCGGCACCGACTGATACGTCAGGTACGCATCGAGAGCTTGTGGGTCAATTGTAGGCGTGGAGGGAGCGAGGTCAACGAGAGCATTCAACGTCGAGGAGAAAGCGAGGCCGTCTGCGGTCCTCCTGAAGAAGAAGGGTTTCTTTCCTACCCGGTCACGAGCTGCATAAAACATGCCAGTGCGATTGTCCCATAGAGCGATGCCGAACATCCCGTTGACACGGCGCAGCAGTTCGGTCCAACCCCATTCAAGATAGCCGTTAACAATCACCTCTGTATCGGTTTCCGACCGAAAACGGCGGACACCTTGAAGGTCTTTCTTCAATTCGAGGTAGTTGTAGATTTCCCCATTGAAGACGAGCATGACCGACCCGTCATCCGACATCATCGGCTGGTGCCCCTCGCGCGAGAGATCGATAATGGAAAGTCGTCGAAAGCCAAACGTGGCAGGGCCTACTCTATCGAAGCCTACGTCGTCAGGGCCACGATGCCGCATCAGATCTCGTGCATTTTTGAAGCCTTGCTCACCAGGGAGCCCGTCTTGCCCGACTTGTCCAATAATTCCGCACATGAGATTTTTTTGTTGACACAGACTGCGACCTACCCGGACCGGGGTCTAGCGGTAGCCGAATGTTCGTCGATTGAAAGAAGTTATGGCCTGGGCGATTCTTTTACTCGAATCGGGAAGCAGCGCTTTCCACTTTTCATCAAGGATGATACCTCCACTTCGGTGTCGCATGGGATTGCCTGCCATAGAATAAGGACTCCCGTCCCTGAACGTATCCACCGCGCGTTGTTCATAAGGACAACCGATCATCTCACATACTTGCTCAAACGTTCCATAGGGATTTTCAGCAAGAGTTTCGTACTTGAGGAGTGAGTAGCTTGTCTCATCCAGATGATTAGTAGCGAACGTGTGGAATAGCTGGTTCTGGACGCTCCACGCCAGTGATTGCCGGGCACCGAAATATAATCTCTTTACGTTATGATTCGGTAGATCCCGATCGAGGAACTGTTTGGTCACAGAGTACACGAATCCACGCGGTGACTTGACCATATGAATGACTTTGATGTTGAACAGTCCAGAGCGGTAGAGCCAGTTCAACCGATAGACATCTTTAGACGCGTCAACGAGCCATGTCGGACGCGTACCGGTATTTGCTTCGACAACGTCAGAAAATGTCTTGAACATATTGTAGTTGTTCAGGCCATATTGCCTCATCATGCCGTCAACGTCCGGCGGCAGTCTATTATTCTTTAGATCTCCGAGACGCTCAATCCTGAGCGTGCGTCCGGCATGGTGCTTCTCGCGAAAATAGTGGATTTGAGGAAACGGCTGTTGTAGCGGATCATGACGTTTCTTCATTTCAACCCAAAATGGACATTCGTCAATCATCAAGCCTGATCCGACAGGCTGGACTCCACCCTCTTCAATTTCGTGCGGCCAGATATGGATCTCGCCGGTAGTTTCGATTTCCGAGTGTGCACCGAGCATGGACTCAAGCAGCGTAGAGCCGCTGCGTCCGATGCTGGCAATAAAAATCAGGTTGATCGGGGTAAGTTCACGATCCATACAGGGACTATTCGTTTGACTCTGGTTTATGATAAGGGAAGGTCATATAGTATCGCCGTGAAGCTACTGCGAGCCCAAGGCAACCCCATACTATTACCCCCTTAATGCTGGTAATCTGGTTAGCGAACGCCATCATTGCCAGGAATGCACAGGCAATGGCATTAAATATGATGGCAATTTGATCGGTATCGTCAAGCGTCAGTGGGATGGTCTTTCTGAGGAGTGAAATAACACCCATCAGAAACAGTATCGTCCCGGGCCAGCCAAGTGTAACCGGAATAGCCAGGATACCGGAGTCGAAGCTTACCGTATTGCCGGTGCTGAGTTTTGCCGCGGATCCAAGAGCTCCAAGTCCCTGACCGATCGGATCTCCCGCGACCGTGCGCGAAGCAGTCTTGAACAGCTCGATCCTGGCGCTTGCACTCCCGTCATCTTCCAGTGAACTAAACGTTTCAATTCTCGAATTGATAGACGCTGCAACCGGTCCATACATCATTGCCGGCGTCACCAGTGCGGCGCCCACAACAAGGACCATGATTAACCGGGTGCGATTTTTTGAACGAAGACGGTAGATGATTATTCCCAAAGCGAGAACCCATCCTCCCCACGCGGCCCGGACGAGGGTGAGCATGAAGGCGACGTATCCAGGGATGGCAGAGAGCCTGGCCATTAAGCCTTTTCCGTCGAACAATGCAAGGAGTCCCGCCATCATGATGATAGCAAAAGGCCCAGTCGCATTGAGCGTGCTGAACACGCGGAACTCAAATGGCTCGGGCCTCCCCATCGAGCTGGTCATGCCTGACTCTTCCAGCCAGAACATATCCCACGGTGGAGCAAAAGCATACTGATAAGCCCCGTAGATGCCGAGCACTGGAACGAGCCAGATAAGGACTGTTCTAAAGACCCTTGAGTAGCGTGGATAGTCTTGCCAGAAGATTGTGAACTGGATTCCCACGAAGAGTGGAAACAGGTAATTGAACAAATCCCACACGGCGCTGAATACTCCAACTTTTACGATCCCGATCATAAACCCGTACATCACGCCCAGGCCGATAAAAACGAATGGTCGCACATCTTCCTTCTTGAGATGAGCCGAGAACCGGATGAAGGTGAGGCCGAGAATTCCCGTGACGATAACGGGCGCGACACTCATCATGCTCCGCGTAGAAAACTCACCAACAGCATAGTCGAGCACCCGCCGCAGAAACGGACTCGCCAGATACGTCCAGACTAAAAATCCCATAAAGTATGGAGGATGAGTGGCATACAGCCACGCTCCAACACCGACGAGAAAGACCGGTAGCAAGTAGTTGATCATCTCATACTCGCGCATGATGGCCAGTATGAAAAAGAAAGCAAAGGACAGCAGGATGACACCGCCCGTAATGAGCAGCGCCCGTGTCTCTTCGTAGGTATTTATCGTTGTCGTATTCATTTCGCTGGTACCTGACCCATCTCACTAATAGCGCGGTCCGCAATCATGTCCCATTTAAACTCCTCAGCGTAAAGTTGCTGCGCCTCGACTCCCAGCTGACGTCGGAGGTCCGCATCTTCAAAAATACGTCGTACCTGACTGGTGAATTCGATTACGTTATCATCGGCCGAAGTCAGGAACGCCTTGCCTGAATATTCTAGTAAGAACGCATCCGATTGTGAGCCGGTCGTGGTCACACACGGCAGGCCGTGCTCGATTCCAGCCATGAATGATCCCCTCCGGGATGAGACCCCCTTTCCGAAAGGGCAGAGATAGATATCCATTGCTTGTAAGTGCCTGGAAACGTCTTCTGCCGAGAGTTTCCCTGCATTGAAGAATTCCATGGTTCCAAATGCCGCACTCAATTTGTCCGAAGACCCTCCCACATACATTAGAGGCGCGCGGTTCCCCTCCTCTCGAAGGGTTTTAACAGCTTCGGCGATAAAGGGAAACAATCTGTTTGGATGCCCGCTGCCAAAGACCCCGAGTAAAACATCGTTATCGTCCAGACCATACTTTGCCCGGACATCTTCGCGTCCTCCATGAGCTACAGGAATATTTGAACCGATGGGCAGGTGACGAATTCGCTTGTCCGGGTAGATTTGGCCATACTCTTTAGTCCAGGCCGTGATTGAAAAGAAGACCAGGTCTGCAGCATTGACCAGCGTATCCAGTTGGCGTCTCTGCCACAGGCGCATAAGTTTGAACTGCAGATTTTCTCCGGGGATACATGGTTCGTGAATCATCAGCGCAATGCGGCTCGAGGAGTTTGCTGCAACGTGCCGGATGGCTTTGGGGACGTACGGATTGAATCCCCATTTCCCATAGCTAAAAGGATTGTACTGCAACAGGATCCAATCAGGTTGACTTTCCAACAGGGTCTGCTGGAGTTTCGCTGCACTCGACCGAAGGTCTTCATCGAAGACTGAAATTACTTGTACGTTAGGTGGTACTTCGTGAGGGCCTTGCCCGGTCAGGACAGTGACATTGCAAGACCCACTAAAGGCACGTGCAAGGTTCGCCGTATGGTCGCCGATCCCGTCGATCCTGGGTGGGAAAACTGGAAATACAATTGTAAGGTCCATAGAACAGCCACCACCGGTTACAAATAACCTAGCTCTTTCAATTCAGGAGCAGCAATCCGTTCAGCCTCTTCGACCTCAGCGGCTGGTCGTTTTTTATAACTGCCTATGGACCTGGTATGAGCACTGCTGAGACGCTTGACGTATTTCTTGTTCTGCTTGACGCCCAGAAAATCTGCCAGGTCCCTACCTACATCAGTTGCGTTGCGCATCATCTCTTCGTAATAGATTACAAGTAGCTGGCCTTCCGCCAGTTTTCCCGGTGCAAGCAGTACGTCCTGGCATTGTCGCACCATGTATTTCCACATCCAGATGGCGCGGACATACTGTGACGACTCAATAAACTCTTGATCTCGCCCCTCCTCTACCCACCATGGTACATATCGTTCGTCGTATTGGCGTCCGAATTGCTTGAAAAGGCGGCTGTTGTTTTCATCCTTGAGCCCTTCATCGGAAAGTACGTTGTATGATTTCACCAGGGAGTTCGCAACATCCCGTCCGTCACGATGAATCAAAATATATTTTGCGTGCGGGAGTGCCTGCAAGACCCACTCCGGTGCATAAGCCATGGTAGGCTCCTTGTAGATAAAGAGATCAATTTCCCGTCTGCCCTTCATGGCATCGCGCAGTGCCGGAAGACCAGCTGGAGCGTTTGCCCATTTTTGAAGAGCCGCCGCACGAGAAAAGAACCGCCCGGAATGCAGATACGTGTCGATAGATCTCTCAAACGAGATAGCCAGGGCATCGTACACACGACGGTCGGTTATCTGGCGACTGATAGCTGGGATCGCAGGAGGCAACAATGTGCCCATCATCGATTCTGCTTCCGGGATGCAATCGAAAAGCGTCGACAGGAATGTCGTGCCAGACCTTGGACAGCCAAGCACAATCACCTTTTCAACATCCGCATTGATGCGGACATCCTTGCGCCACGAAGTACGTCCAGATTTTGACGCCATTGTCGTTAAGCTTGTCGCTCGTTGATTATCGATTTGTAGATCTCGTTGAGTGTGTCGACAAAGTGTTCGAACGAATGCCGCGTCTTAACAAAGTTGTAGCCCGCCTCACCCATGGAATCGGCCAGATTTCGATCTTCACAAAAATTGTCTATTGCTTTCGCCAGTGCCATCTCGTCATGAGGTTCGACCACGATGGCGAACGATTTGTCTGCGTACTCCGGTATTCCACCCACATTCGCTGTGATGACGGGTCGTGCATGTGCAGCGGCTTCCAGCGTAACCAGGCCGGCTGGTTCATGCCATACTGACGGGAAGACAACTGCTCTACTTGCCCTTATCGTTTCCGAGGCGGTTACCGCATCTACCCAACCGAGGAAATTAACTCTTGAGTCGACACCGAGGTCTCGCGCCATGTCTTTTGCAGCCTCTAAAAAGTAGCCGTCGCCTCCGACGTCAACGACGCAGTCGTGCTTGACATGGACAAGTGATTTGATGAGCCAGTCGATTCCTTTTTGGGGAACGAGCCGCCCTAGAAACGAAAATCGTACGAGATTGTTGGATGGCACGGGAGAGGGATCGACGGGAAGGGCTGGCGCGGGTGACAATAGAGTTCTCACCTTAGCAGGCGGATATCCTTCCCTTATCATGTTTTTTCGAAGAAACTCGCTGACAGTTAATGTCTGAAGTGATGGCAGCACCTCCTTTTCTTTTTCAATACGGGCCAGATGCGCCGCAATCCTCGACGGCTTACTGCTTCCACAACCGTCAACCAGATGCCCCCACGTGCATACGACTTTAGAATATTTTCTATTGCAAACACGATTGGATTTCGAGAGATATCTCGAGCCACTTGGGCATGATGCCTGATTACCATGCATCGTTCGGACAACATTGACTCCGGGAGGAGGAACGGTACCGACTTCTTTGTGGAGGTGCAGGATATCGAGATTTCGAGCGAGCGCCGTTGCGAACAAGTCATCATCGTCTGACACCACTACACAATTGGGAGCTGCTTCAGACGGATTCCTTGTCAGGTAAACGACGGTATCGCCATTGGCCCCCTGTGCCTCGCCAAGTCTCTGAATATACTGTCCGATACCTCCTTGAGCGAAGATTGCCGGAGAGTAATGACCAATTCTCATAACAGCGGAAGTATATGACTACCAGTCGTTGTTCTCTTCGTACCCGAGCTGGATAAGGAGGTCACCAAACCGGTCCTTGAAATACTTCCGGTGTTCTTCGGTGAAATGATTTGCCCAATCGCCTGCTTTGCCCTTCCTGTAGTGGCTCTTGCGATTTTCCTGACCGGGCTTGCGTCCACCCGACAGCTTCTTGAAGCTGTAGTCGTCAATGACTGCCTCGACGAGTTCGCGGGGAATTGAGTCATATCGTTTGGTAGGTAACGGAAACATTGGAAGATTCGCGGGCATGTATCTGCGCCCCTTCATGTTCCATCTGTTCATGCCCATTCGTGCCATGGTAATCGATGCCCCGATACCTTCAGCCTCTCCCTCTTCGAGATAACCCAGGAACTCCATGATATCTGCAAGATATTTCTTTGGGTCAGGAGTGAGCTCCTCCATCTTTATCTCCATCACGTTAGGCTGGTTATAGTCCCACGTTGACAACTCTTTGAATTCCGTCGCGCTGAAATCTATCTCCGCAAACAGGCCTTCTGACTTCGACATCTGTTGCAAGCGACTTCGGTGCTCTGCAATTTCAGGGTACAGGCCATGCGTCGACAGGTGAGAGTAGTATGCAGAGACTGTGATGTCACGGGGGTCCCGAATCACATGGAACCCTCGATAGAAGTCGAGATCTTCAAGATACCTGATGTCTGCGTTCGTGTATGCAAGGAAATCGAGTTCATGGGCTTCGACGTAGCGGCCCAATGAACCGTAGCTTTCAAAATTTCGTGGCAGATGCACTATCCCGAACGTCTGCCGCATTCGAAAGGCATATTCACGCATTAGCGTGGTTAACCACGACGTAGCACATTTGTGATGCCCAAAAAACACTCGCAGTTCACGTCCCTTCGTCATTATCGGTCTTTCCCGTAATCAATCGTAATTTTAGTGTCGGAATCTCAGTATCTCGCATAACGCCCGCGATATCTCTTAACGTAGAAGACGAGCGCAATTGTCACTTATAGAACCTGTTTCGCAGCTTTTTCGCATCAAACAAAAGCGGGTTATCGGCCAATACGTTCAGATAATCAACTATCGGATCTAGCTGACCCGAGGGCACTACATATCCGTTCTCTCCTTCTGTGACATGCTCCTTCATCCCGGTATTCCCGGTCACTATGACTGGAACGCCACAACATAGAGCTTCCAGTGGTGCGTATGCGAACCCGTCCTCGAACGATGGATGCACGAGAACGTCCGCCTTATGCAGAATTGGTAGTGGGTCTCCAGGTCGGACCGAAATTCGATTATCCTTGGATGTTATGCGTGTAAGATACCGCTTCATTGACCGCGTAGTCCAGCCTCCCACAAGAGTTAATCTGGCATTCTTTTTACGCATTTGTTGAAACGCGCTGATTAATAAAGGGATACCCTTGGAAGAGTCTACTCGACCCACGTAAACAACTCGAAAGACGTCGTCGGAGGGCCTCGTCTTAGGCGGTACAAATCTCGGATTCGGCACCAGGTGGGTTCTCACAAGTTTGTCTTCGTCAAACCCTTCTTCAAGAAACGATTCTCTCACGTATTCAGAATGTACGAATATACGATCGGTACCTCGATACTCATTCATCATCTTAGTCGCAGTCGCACTGTTCACCCAACTATCTTTTATACCAAACTGCTCCGCCGCTGCACCGTGTTGGCGGACAACGTTAGCGATGTGACTATTCGCTGAAACCAATTCAATTTCATGATACCCCAGTTGCCTTGCGCGTTGTATCGGCAGATCGGACCTACCCGCGAACGTCATCAAAATGCGGGGACCTCGCGGCAGTTTTTCTGCTATCAATCGTTCAAAATGGCGGGAGACAATTTCATAGTGTGATGATTGCGACACCGGCCACGGGATATACCGCAACGCACGCCTTATTGCGGGCGGTTTCAACAACATTGATATGTCGTCATCCCCACGCCGGATGCTCGTAGCCAGGTAGCCATAGAGCTCGCCAGCACTACGCGATTCCTCAACAAGCTGGGCAAAGTGCAATCCCATTCCGAAACGACCATATCCGGACGTGGAGACAATAAACCGGTTAACTGGCATCATTCAGTTCAGGACGGTTCAGGGATGGCTGGCTCCTCTGTCGTCATGTCGCTACCAAGACGCTTCTTTAGCCCGGCGAACATTTTGTACCGCACCGTAAAATGTCGATTGTGTCGGTTCTTCCATTCTTGCAGTTTCCAGTATGCTGTTTTTACCATCACCTGAAAACGGACGACCGGTCCGAAGAAGAGCGTCTCGACCTCATAGTTAAACTCTGCCATCTCCCGTCGTGAGATGAGTTCTATGGCAGCCACTTCGCGCTTTGTCATCTTTTCGCGCCAGGAGTCATTCTTCCCAGTGGTAATTGGCTTGGTAGCGCTGGCATTAAAATCGGCCGCCGCATCGCTGCGCATGTGCTTGTCGGCACCGCGATGATACGCCATCATTCCCGGTTCATATTCTTCACCGATGAACTCACAGACCTCACGGACGATTCTCTCTGGCTCCGCAACAAGGTCTTCGTAGCGCAATGTCATAATCCGATCGGCCGGAACGGCATTCTCCAACGTCTGCCTCCCCACCGTCATATGTTTGTGCCGGCTAAGTGCGTTGAAAATAATATCTTCCGGAAAGAACCATACCCGTTCCATAGAATACACACCCGGCCGAGGATCCCGAACCATGTGTATAAAACAAGCGTCGGGAAACATCTCATTGATAATGTCAGCATAGAACAGATTACCTGGCGTCTTCTCTCCCCAACGAACCTTCCCCTGCGCGGCAGTCCAGTACTCCATCAAACCACGATAGGGAGATCGAAGATTGCGTGGCAACATCATAATACTTTGAGTAACAGCTGCCTTATCGAGGTCCGGAATTTCGACGCGACCAACAAAGTCTTTCACGATTGCAGCAAACTGCTGTTCGGTGAGACTCACCGACTCCCAATCGTCGATCGCGAAACCATGAATCTGCGATCTGAAGTAGAGAACTTCTTCGGGAATGGCAATATGGGAATGCGCGTTCAAGATCAGCCTGAGCAGGGTCGTGCCAGACCTGTTCGCCCCAACTATGAAAATAGGACGATCCACTACCCCTCCCCGCGAAAACCTGAAACTGCTTCCGACTCTCCCGCTAACGCTAGCAGACTCCGGTACTTCTCTACACTCGTTGGATGAGCCGTCAGCACTTCGCTGCTTATCTCAAGATCCAACTCCGACGCCTTTGAGCTGTCAATCCCCTTATTAGAGTAGATTGGCGTGTGCGCGTAGCCTTCAAGCATTGCATCATCGAACGGGAGCGACAAGAACTCACTCACCCGACGCATGACTTTCTCGGGTGACAAGACAAGGTTCGGAAAGCCAACCAACAAAAGCCTTTCACCCATGGTGCGCTGAAGCTCATCAATAATATCAATCGCTCGCACCCAACGGTAGGTGGCGAGTTTGCGGTCCTTCTTACCTCGCTTCTCGATAGAGTTGATTACAGGGTCAGGATGTCGAACTGTTGCAATGATCTTTGCGCCTCTATCAATGTAGTCTTCAATCGACAGGTCCGCCTGCGGCCGATATTGAAATAGATTGCGCTTCTGCAGCTGCCGTTGGACATAAGACCCCGTTTCGGACATTTCAATCTGGTTGGGAACGCACAGCTTGTTACCCACCATTGGGGTAGCGATAATATTGAATACGGCATGCCCAAAATCTTCGTTGAGCATGGCCACATCCGGGTGGCTGCCTATCATAGCATTTAGCAGCGTTGTGCCAGACCTTGGCGATCCGATTATTAGCAAAAGTTTCTGGCTCATGATCCTGCCGATCCAATCTTGTTCAACAGGCGGCTAACCACGCTATCACCAAACGGCACGTTGTACCCGAGCGTATCCTTGTTCTCGTTTTTCTTGCGGTAGTAATACTTTTCTTTAAGAGCGATCATCAGCCTGTCGCGCCCGGAAACAGGTATTCCTTCAAGATCATATCCGTGCAATTCCATCTCGTCGCGACACACATACTCTATGAGACCGACCTCTCGGGGTGTCAAGTGTTCTCGCCATCTCTCCATGGAAGTATTCGTCACTGTCTTGGTGACATTTTCTGTTCGAATCACCGGATTCATGTATCGCTTCGATTCCTTGTAGAATGATAACATTTCCGGATCGAAGTCTTCACCAACGAACGAGCACAACCTGTTCAGCGTATCAGAAGGGTCCGATACCAGTTGCTCGTACGACATCACCATGCGACTTTTGTCAGGAAGCGACTTCAAAAATCCATGGTAGCCGTCGCCAGCACCGCTCCGCCAGTTTAACGCGTTAATTACCGTGTCGTCAGAAAAATACTCAATGGTATTCATCGAAGTTACAACAGCACGCGGGTCCCGAACGACATAGATAAAGCGTGCCTCGGGAAACATATCGTAAAGAAGATCGACATAGAATAAATTGAACGGGGTCTTTTCGCCCCAGCGACTCTTGCCGTAAAAGGCACACCAGGATGCGGCACCCGTCTTATACGGTCCTCGGATCGTCCGTTCAGGATCGTCGAGAATATTTTTCCGGACTACGTCAACTCCGATCTCATCAAAGATGTGAGTCCTCTTGGCCAGGAAGCTGTCTACCAGATCTTCGTACTCTGCCTCACTCAACTCGGTACGCCAACGCGACGGTGAGCAATATGCATGTACCTCACGAAAGTATTTAAACTCGTGCGGTACTGCTAATCTCTTGTGTGCATTCAGCATCAACCGGAGCAATGTCGTTCCAGAACGACTTGCCCCGACTATAAAGATTGGGGAATCCGATGTCGAGGTAAGGCTCATGTTGCGGATTGGAGACGCCTTTCGGTCAGCGCTGCTGAAATTGAATTGAATGATATTCCCAAAGATGGCCCTTGATATCCAGGAGCTCCTCGTAGGTCCCCGATTCGACGACCCGGCCGTTTTCCAGGACGACAACCTTATCGGCATTCTCTATGGTAGACAACCTGTGGGCTATAGCAACCACAGTTCTGTTTTGCAGCAGCTGACCCAGGGATTCTTGAACCCGCTGTTCTGTCATACTATCCAGCGCACTGGTGGCTTCGTCCAGAATGAGGATCTCGGGATCTCTAAGGATAGCGCGTGCAATAGCTATACGTTGTCGCTGACCACCCGATAAGCGTGTACCACGATCACCAAGTACAGTCTCGTATTTCTCGGGAAGACTTTCTATAAATTCGTCTGCGCTCGCACGTCGGGCAGCCTCTTCAATACGTTCCATAGGAACGTCTTTCAACCCGTAAGTTATATTCGCTGCAACCGAGGCGTTAAAAATGAAAGTGTCCTGGCTGACGACGGCTATCTTGTTGCGGAGCGTTCCAATCTGAAGGGAACGTATATCAACACCATCGATGAGGATTCTACCAGCAGTCGGGTCGTAGAGTCTCGGAATCAGATCGACCAGAGTAGACTTGCCGGCACCGGATGCACCGACGAGCGCCGTTATCTTACCCGCTTCCAATTCAAGATGTACATCAGACAACACAAGTTCATCTTCTTCGTAAGCGAAACTGACATTCTCAAATTGGATATTTTTGAAAATTCCCTTGAACTCTGTGTCTCCGTCTTCGAGATATGGCTTATCGTCTGTTGCTATTAATCGGGAGATACTATGCAGCGCAGAACGCAAGCCGGCCCAGAGTCCCCGCGACTGATTTATCGTCTGCACTACCGGCATCAACCGGATAAGGGCGAAAAGAAAAGCGAGTAGTATCGGGAGATCAAACGTCCCTTCCAGAACGAAAAATTGCACGGCCAGAAGCACTACCAGCACGAGTACTGTTGTTACGGCAGCCTGCGAAAGAGGCATCACCAGGTTACTCCGTTTACCAGTTTTGATTACCGCCTGTGCAAACCTGTGCATGGCGATCTCTAACCTGCGCCTCTCATAGTCCTGTGTATTAAAAGTCGTGACGGTCCGAATTCCATTCAGCACTTCCGTAGCCAGCGACATGAAATTTGCGCTTGACATGGTAATTGCCTTGCCACGATTTCTAATACTGGTGATCAGTTTCGTCAGGGCAAACGAAAGAATCAAAAAGAAGAACGAGACGAGAAGTGTCAACTTCCAGGAGGCCCATAACATGAAGACGATGTACACCACAAGAAGGAATCCCTTGCCGATATACGTGATGACGACCTGCAATGCTTGTCCGACTCGGACAAGTTCATTGGTAAGACTGTTTATCATCTCGCCTGTCTTTACTCGCGCGTAGAATCGCATCGATACAGACAGAAGCTGGTCGACGATTCGCATGCGCAAGTCTTCAACGATCAGGGCTCTTCCTTCGACTCCCGTGGCAGCAGCTCCATAAGCAAAAATTGATCGAGCCCACGTCGCAATCAGTATGAGTCCGCAGATTCGATAGAGACGTTCCAGCTGGGTGCCATCGACTGCCAGCAGATACGTATCTATCCAGCTGATACCGGTTTGAAATGCTTTTCCTGACTCACTCTCCATACCCTGCAAGAACGGTATCAGGAGGCCGATGCTCAGGCCCTCGAAAACGGCCGCAAGCATGGAGTAGACGATAGTCAGAAAGATAAACCACCAGAACTTTTTGAAGCTCGGGACAAGCACCTGTATATCGGCAGGGCTTTCGACGGTGTTAGACGGATGTACGACTCCGTCGGCGTGCTGAGTCGCTTTCACTAATCGGTGGTATTATGCTTGCTATCAGTTTACGAAGATACGCAGATACAGCAAGACAGCGGTTGACGCAGCCGCAATCACAGATGAAACCGACTGCAACGTAATCCGGCGAGTCGGTCTCGTGACTGTTTCGACGACAAGGATGTCCTGATCTTGGAGTCTCGGCGGGGATTCCAATCCCTGAAGGACATCGTTCAAATCTTGTTGATACACCTGGGTACGATTCGCACCGCTTTCTCTGTAAACACGGATAATGACAGCCTGTTTAGTGGCGACCTGAGCCGTGGCTGACAGTCCCGTTGCCGAAAGAACGGCCATGATCTCATAGAAATCGGCGTCCCTTTCGAATCTCCAGACACCTGGTTGTTGCACTCCTCCCATGACAAAAATCGTCATCGTCGGAAAGCCGGGTCTCCGGTATTCTTTGACCAATTCTTCGCCCGCTTCCTGGGCATTCACTACTGGTACAGAAAAGCCAAATAGAACTAAGAAGCCAAGCAGGCAAAAAAATCGCTGTGTCATTCGTCAGAGGTGTAAGCGTATCCGTAACTATACTCGTAACCGTAGTACTTACCGCCACCACTCTTCTCTGCATCGAACTTATTGAAGATCATCCCTGCTATGGGAAGGCCAATACTTTCGATTGCAGTGACTGTTGTTGTTACTGCACTCGGAGTGCTCTTGTTTGCAGACACGACGACGACAGCTGCATCACAAACTGGTGCAATGACAAGCGCATCGGTTACCGCGAGGACTGGTGGGGAGTCAATTACGATCGAATCAAAATGATTTCGATAATGGTTTATAAACTGAAACATCCTGGCAGATCCCAGCAACTCCGGAGGTGGAATTTCTGTTTGACCAGCCTGAACGACGTAAAGTCCGTCGATATCAGTTTTGTAATCGCCTATAGGCTTGAGGGCCTCTGAGCGAGAAAGCAAAATTTCTGCCAGCCCTTCCCCGCTTTCGATGCCCAACAACTTGTTGGTCGACGAGCGACGAAGGTCAGCATCCACGAGCAATACCTTCTTGCCGTTGCCGGCCAGAGAAATTGCAAGGTTAACCGCTGTTACGGATTTCCCGTCGCTCGGCTCAGGACTAGTAATGAGCAATACTTTAGGTGCTTCTTTATTCGCCGACTGCTGAATATTGGTTCTTACCAATCGATAGTGTTCTGAAATGGAAGACCATGGACTGTGTAATGTCATTAATGCCGAACTGCGCATCTTGCCATTCAGCTCAACAACATCTTTGCCATCGAATGTGGTTTTGATTTCCCTGTTCATCGACGGGATAATACCGAGCATGCGATAGCCCATCTCTTTAAGGTCATCAGGAGTCTGCAGTCGCTTCCTGATCGCTTCTCGGACGAAGGCAATACCAATACCCATAGCCAATCCAAGGAGCAGAGATAGTATAATATTCGTTTTGAAATCCGGACGAACAGGCGAGACTGGTACTCGAGCTCGGCGGACAACATCTACAAAACCAAGTTCAGCCTGACGATGGAGTTCAACTTCTTGAAGTCGCGATGCCAGATCTTTGATGTAACCCTGGACCTCTTCCATTCGACGCTCATACGTTGCGACGTCGAATTTTTGAGACGGGATGACATCCAGCTTGCCGCGGATGTTGCCTATGCGACGATCGAGATCCTCTATCGTCGACTCGAGTGAAGATATTTCAAACTCCTTATCCTTTATGGCAGCAGATTTTGCCGCTACGGCAGTAAACTGGCCACCTTCCGTCGGAGCGATGCCTGTTTGAATCGACTCGGTGGCTATCTGGTCCTGTAGAATTTGTTGTTCGGCTTCTTTCTGCCTTAGAACATTGATCTTTGCCTGAAGCTGTGGCTCCCGCTCTTCATTCCCGCGGAGTGCCGGATTGTTGGCATACCACGGCTCAATATCTTTCAACAAGACGTCAATCTCATCGAGCACAACATTTAGCCGCCGTGAGAGAGTCTGAAGATTGCTTCCGGAGGCACTGCCCTGTAGCTGCTGAAGTTCTGTTCTCAGGTTCGCGAGGACACGTCGCTCGTTGCGGAGCTGTTGCTCAGCCGCGGACTTCTCCGACTCCAGAGTGAAGTATTCAGTGATTGTGCGTTCACCATCTTCACCACTGGTAATGATGTCCTGATTTCGCAAGAACTGGCCGTAAGATATTTCCAGTCCATCCAGGTCTCGTTGCTCTTCTGCGATTCTATCTTTTAAAAAGGTACCTGCAGCGACTAGTTTTTCGCGACTCTTGTCCAGGCTGAACTCCTCATATACCTGTGCATACACGTTCGCGAGCAATGCTGCTTCATGACGGGATGAGCTGATTGCCGTTATGGAAATCATGTCGTTCGCATCGATCGGGCGAAATACCATTTTTTCCCACAGCGTTGCCGCAATGATGTTAGCGTCCGCTTTGACGTCGCCAATAGTCGCCCCCTTCAAGAGCGGGTAATCTGAAGGCTTGCCACCGGCTCGGGCATCTTCAATAAATCGTTCAGCAACGCGAGTTGCGAGATCGGCCGACCGCTGGATGACGCCCATTTCCGTCGCGAGCGTTGGCTTACCCGAAAGCGATTCTTCGCCAGGTAAGGCGCTGCCGGTGGTCTTTATCTGAACAATGCTTTCAGCTTCAAATTCCGGCGTCGACATGTACGAAAACAAGGCAGCACCACCGGTGGAGAGGAGCAATACCAGAAAAATAATCCATTTACCGCGTCTGATAGTTCGCCAAATGGAACTGATGTCCACCGTATTCTTGATCGGCGGTGGAGGCACAGGCATACCCATAGCTGGACCTGCGTACGCATGCCCGTTTGTCTGAGCTGGTAAATTTCGAGGATTCTGGTTCATGTACTCATCGCGTAGTTCCGCGATACACTAAGGTGATGTGTTACGACCTGTATCGGTCAAAGTTTATCGAGGCTTGATTTATTTCTCGACTTAGTTTGCGCCATCCCCTGATAGGACGACCGGAACTGTTTTGAAAAGGAGAAACAGGTCCATCCAGATGGAAAGATTTCGGTTATAGGTGACGTCGGTCCAGACGCGCTCTTTAAAGCTAAGTCGATTTCTACCTGAAACTTGCCATAAGCCTGAAATACCGGGTTTTGAGCCCAAAATCTCATCGTCGAGGTTCAACATCTCGGCACGTTCCCTGGGCATGTATGCCCGCGGACCGACAAGACTCATATCGCCGGTGATAACATTGACGAGTTGCGGTAGCTCGTCGAGTGAGAACCTTCTCAGGAATCGGCCGACGCTGGTAATCCGTGGATCATAACGCAGCTTGTGGAAGGTTTCGTATTCAGCCTTCAAATCGGGGTTGTTGTCCAACAACTCGGCCAGTCTCTCTTCGGCATCGATCGCCATGGTCCTGAACTTCCAGACGCTGAAGCTTTTCCCGTAAATTCCAAGTCGCTCCTGTTTGAATATGCACGCGCCCTTGGAGTCGAATCGAATAAGCAGGCCAATGCAAACCATGACCGGGCTGAGGGCAATCAGTGAGATACTGGCAACAGCCAAATCAAAAAGGCGCTTAAGCAAGGGACCGACAAACCACGTTTCAGTACGCCGAACTCCATAGACCAGGAGGGCATCGTGTGCTGTCTGAGAAGTCCATTGACCATGTGGAGACGGGTTCGGAACTGTAATCACGTGCTTGAAGACCCGGCGCGCTTTCCGTCGCAATTCGGTCATGTCATCAAGTGAGAGTTCTGGCTTGGACAGAATGACGTGCCCAATCTTTCCGTTTTTCGTAATACACTTATGTGCTTCATCCGCATCCGTAAGCACATTATCGTCAGTATAAAGTGCTACAGGCTTCAAGCCCAGTTCTGGAATTCGTCGGAGTGTTTCAAAAATCTCCTTATCAGAGGTGATAATCGCACAGGATTCACCCCACCATGCGGACCGAGCAAGGCTTAGTCTCAAGATGGCTCGTAGCGCAGGCGCAAGAATGGCGAAGCCCAGACCGGTGAACACGAGTTGTCGATAGCCACTAATGGTCGAGAAGTTGATAGTCAGGGTACCCGCGAGCAGCACAAACGTAATTGCACAGATGATCACGAAAACTCGCTTCATCTCCATTGCCGGGTGAACTACGATTCGCTTGTACAGTCCTCCACTCGCAATACCTACAAACGTTAATGCGAAGAAGATGAGCAGCTTGGAAGGCATGATTGTACCCGGACCCGCTCCCCAGTATGAAATAAAGAAAATGACCGCTGCAGCGACAAGATCAGCACCGAACAGCGACAGACGGGTCAGCGTCGGTGAGGTTGTCACCAGACCTGGGCCAGTCGCACTGGATCGGAAATCGGACAAGTATCCGGAATCGGATCGTTTGCCTGAACCAGTCTGCTCTTTATACGCGAACGTTTGCAATTATTTAAACGGGACTCAGTTTGATAGATTAATTCGCTTTAAACTTTGAAAACTCTTCCTCAAGTGCACCTGAGAATTCTCTATTGAAACGATCAATAGAGAATTTTTCAGAATGTGCTCGAATTCGAGCAGGATCGAAGGACGTATAATTGTCCAACATTGCTCCTACAGCTTCCTGGATACACTCGGTTGTTTGCTTGTCAAATAGTATACCAGTCTCACCTTGGACCACGGTTTCTGTGGCGCCGCCTTTACCATAGGCGATGACGGGAGTTCCACAAGCCTGAGCTTCGACGGGCACAATACCGAAATCTTCTTCAGCCGCGAATACAAATGCGCGCGCGTGCTTCATGAGTTCAGTGACTTTGTCGCCTGGCAGGTAGCCTAGCATCTCTACATTCGGAGTGGCACGTGCCTTTATGCTTTCAAACTCGGGACCATCTCCCACGACCACCAGCTTCTTGTCTGGCATACCCGCAAACGCGTCGACAATCAGGCCGATACGCTTGTACGGTACAAGACGAGAGACGGTAAGGAAGTAGTCATCCTTGTTTCGCTCCAGCTGGAATCGATTGGTGTCCACCGGTGGATGGATGACGCGGGCTTCCCTTCGGTAAGTCTTTCTGATTCGTCGGGCCACGTGTCGGGAATTAGCGATAAATACGTCTACCCGATTAGCTGCGACTGCGTCAAAGATTCGCATGTAGTGCAATACCCAACGCGCCATCAAGCTTCGCACACCACGATCGTATCCGCCTTCGCGTAGATACTCAAAGTGAAGGTCCCACGCATACCTGATGGGGCTGTGCACGTAACTGATATGCAGTTGGTCGGGGGTGGTCAAGATTCCTTTTGCAACAACGTAACTGGATGAAACAACTAATTCGTAACCGCTAAGGTCGAACTGTTCGATTGCCAGCGGGGTGAAGGGCAGGTATAATCGGTACTTCTTTTTAGCAAACGGTAGTCTCTGTATGAACGAGGTATTAACGTCCTTTCCCTTCAAGAAACTGCGTTGGTCATCAGGCAGAAAATCAATTAAACTAAAGAGTTCAGCCGCCGGCACCACGTTTATCATCTGCTCCAAAACCCTCTCAGCCCCAGCGTAGACTGGTAGCCAATCGTGAACAAGAGCCACGGACGTCGACGATAGAGATTGAGCTACGCCGGACGAGTGTAATTCTTGAACGAGTTCCTTGGACTCTATCTGGCCCATCATGCGAAAACCCTTTCTTGACAGGCAGACAAGCCCTGGAGTTGATACCGCGCCTCAGTATCCGCGACTGGAAGGTTGTGAATTCGGAGTTCCCCTTCGGTGTCACTGATACAACTGTCCGAGTCTATTAACGAAGTTTTTTGACTTTTTTGCGCGGATGGATCCGGGCGTGACTCAAAATTGCGTTTAAAGCTCGATGAATCGGCAAGATACAAAAATTCTATGAAGGCATTCCTATATGATGCGGACTCATAATATGAATATCGCAGATTGGCGGTGGACATGGGCAAAATAAGGGTGGAAGATGTTGTTTCCACTGGGAATGACAGGATTTAACTCTTTAATAATGTCGACCGTAAGTCAAAATAATTTGCTTATCCGTCCACATATAGTAGTAACGACATATGTATAGAGGACGGATCAAAAGAGGTCTTTCATAAATACATGATTCGAGATTCCTGCCGGACCAAAATCGAGAGAAAAGCGCCGACTCGATTATAGTTCAGGGCTTGAAGAACGAAAATGATGTTACTCATTCCTACTAAACAGCTTTTTCAACTGCGCGACATATGTCGATCGACTCATCTTCACCGTTCTCCTGTGTCCTTATGGGCTCAGAATCTCTACTGGTTCGCTGTGCAAACCAGCTGGTCAAGCGTAACCACTCGATTCGAGCCGTCATCTCAGACAATAAGGACATTGTTAACTGGGCTACAGCCGAAGGAATTACCTGTATTCCTCCGGGAAAGGACCTTGCCGATCGGCTACAGGGAAATAGTTTTGACTACTTCCTCAGCATCACTAACCTGAGGATCGTCCCCGATTCTGTCCTGAAACTGGCAAATCGCGGAGCTATCAACTTTCATGATGGACCTCTCCCCTCCTATGCCGGCCTAAACGTTCCGAGCTGGGCCCTTATGAACGGTGAAACCACTCATGCGATAACATGGCATGAAATGGTGGCCGGCGTCGACAAAGGCGATATCCTGGAACAAGTCCACTTCGAAATCGAGGACGACGATTCAGTATTCGCACTCAACACAAAATGTTACGAGGCCGCTACGGCTTCTTTCGCCTCGTTGATTGAAAAGCTCGAGTCCAACAACCTGGACCGTCGCAAGCAAGATTTATCCACACGTGGATACTATTCTCGTCACGATCGACCGCCGTCGGGAGCAGTCATCGACTGGCGAAAAGATGCTCAGGACCTTGCCAATCTTATTCGCGGACTCGACTATGGCTCCTACGACAACCCTCTCGGCTTTCCAAAGATTGTAATTGATGGAAGTGTCTTTCTCCCGGTAGAAGCGTCTGTTGACTCTGAAAACTCGGGTGCCCCAGGCGAAATACTGGAAAACGAAGATTTTTTGCTAGTTGGCACCGGAAACGGAGCGCTCAGGATAAAACGTCTGCTAGGTCGTGACGGTAGAAGTGTGCTCCCTGATTCGAAAAGGTTTGCAGTCGGCACAAGGTTCGTGGTCTTCTCCGATGATCAACTCGCGGATCTGGACGAGCTTACGAAAGCCGTTGCTCCTCACGAAAAGCAGTGGCTCGCGCAGTTCAATTCGGTAGAACAGCTAGATTTCCCATTTTTCTCAAGCCAGGAAGGATCCACGTCAAGCAACCCGATCGATGTTACTGTCGACTTGCCTGCAAATATCGACAGCGGTAACGTGATTGGCCTGGCGGCAATCTTCCTTGCGAGACTTTCGACGCAGTCGGAGTTTTCCGTAGCGCTATCGTCACCGAAGACGCGCGAAATCGCGAAAAAGTCGGCGAACCTGTTTCTGGACGCACTACCCGTACGCGTTCAAACGCTTCCGGGTGATTCAGTCGCGGCAAACCTCAGCGCCTTCAACGAAACCGTCGCCGCACATGCAACCTACGGCGTCATCCCGGTAGACCTCGTCCTCCGACAGGCTAGCCTCCGTAAAGATGCCGGTAGCCACTTTCCGAAAATCCTCCTCGCCGATGGCTTGATCTCCGATTCAGTGCCAGCCGACTATGACCTGGCCATCGCCATCGATGCACACAACTCGAAGGCACACCTGAAATTTAACTCCGAACGCATTTCGGTAGAGAATGCATCCAGAGTGGGCGAGCAGTTAGAGTCCTTCCTGAGACAGTATGCTGAAAATAGTCAACTGTTATTCGAAGACATTAGCCTGGTGAATGCAGCGGAAGCCAGTTACCTCGTCGATACTCTGAACGATACGCGAAAGCCTTTCGACGAAAACTCCTGCCTGCACCAACTTTTCGAGCAACAAGTCCAGCGTACACCCGATGCTCCCGCTCTCACTTTCCGCGGTGAGACCCTGACGTACGCACAGCTTGACGAAAAAGCGAATCGCCTGGCAAACTATCTGGTGTCAACAGGTGTCGGTCCGGACAAGTTCGTCGGACTCTGCACTGATCGATCGCACGACCTGGTACTCGGCGCTATCGCAATCTGGAAGGCCGGCGGAGCATACGTTCCCCTCGATCCTGAATTCCCCGCGGACCGACTCGATCATATGGTCCGAGACTCCGGACTTGAGATCATCATAACACAGAGTGCACTGCACTCGAGTCTTCCAAACTCTGGAGCGACGATAGTTGACCTCGATCGGGATGCCCAAACGATAGCTTCACAGCCAGCTTTGAATCCTGACATTGCCTGCTCTTCTACCAACCTGGCATACGCGATCTACACATCGGGATCTACCGGAAAACCAAAGGGCGTTCTTGTGGAGCACCGAAACGTGTCCAATTTCTTTACTGGGATGGACGATGTCATCGAAATGACTGGAACTCGCAGATGGCTTGCTGTAACGAGCCTCTCGTTCGATATCTCCGTACTGGAATTATTCTGGACGTTGACGCGCGGTTTCGAGGTCGTTTTGTTTGAAGGCGTAAATACATCCAAGGGGGCAAACATTCGCTCGAGCAATCCGGCGAACATGAAATTCAGCTTGTTCTATTTCTCTAGTGATGAAGGGGAACGGGCGAGCGACAAATACAAACTGCTCCTCGACGGCGCTCGCTATGCGGATGACAACGGGTTTTACGGTGTATGGACACCCGAGCGACATTTTCATGCCTTTGGAGGTCTCTATCCTAATCCGTCAGTGACGTCAGCTGCTTTGTCGACTATCACAAAGAATGTGAAGCTGTTCGCCGGTAGTTGTGTGTCTCCGCTCCACAGTCCGATTCGTATTGCTGAAGAATGGTCCGTTGTTGACAACCTTTCGAATGGACGAGTCGCCATAGCGTTTGCTTCGGGATGGCAGCCCAATGATTTCATATTGCAGCCACAAAATTACGCTGAACGAAAGCAGGTCATGTTCAGCCAGATCGATGACATTCAAAAACTGTGGAAAGGCGAATCCATTGAGGTGGTAAACCCCCGAGGAGATACGATCAATGTAAGAACGCTGCCGCGACCAGTTCAGGAGCGCCTTCCAGTTTGGATTACTACCGCAGGCAATCCCGAAACATTCAGGATGGCGGGAGAACGGGGGTACAACATCCTGACCCACATGCTCGGACAGACGGTGAAAGATATTCGAGAGAAGATTGCCGTTTACCGTGAGGCCTGGCAGAATGCGGGTCACGAAGGTTCCGGACATGTCTCCCTCATGCTGCACACTTTTGTCGGCACTGACAACGCTGTTGTCAAAGAGACCGTTCGTGAACCGATGAAGGAGTACCTGAAGAGTTCACTCGGACTCATCAAGGATGCGGCGTGGTCGTTCCCGACATTCCGGGCCAAGACTACCGACGAAGAAGGACGATTCACGATGAACGAGTTGTCTGACGAGGACACTGACGCAGTCATGGAGCTCTCATTCGAAAGGTATTATGAGTCAGCCGGACTTTTTGGAACCGTCCAGGACTGTGTTGGCATCGTTGACGACTTGAAATCGATGGGAGTAGACGAGATCGCCTGCCTGATCGACTTTGGGGTTGCCACAGAGGAGGTGCTCGACCAGCTACCGTTGCTGAAAAAAGTTCTCGATGCCTCGAACGACTCTGCAAGCGAGATCGCGCCGGAAACGTTGTCGTCTCTGATTGAACGACATGCCATTTCACACATGCAATGCACGCCATCTATGGCACGGATGCTGATTTCAGACAAGGAGGGCAAATCTGCAGCGAAAAAACTGAGCCATTTGATGGTGGGCGGCGAGGCGTTTCCTCCCGGATTGGCTTCCGACCTGATGGAGACGGTAGGCGGCAAGGTCACCAATATGTATGGCCCGACTGAAACAACAATCTGGTCGGTGACCTACGATGTCGAGGAGATTTTGAATCCGATGCCTATTGGCAAACCGATTGCAAACACAAGTTTGTTTATCCTCGACGATGCCATGAAGCTGATACCTCTCGGTGTCGCAGGTGAACTGTACATCGGTGGAGACGGCGTCACGCGCGGGTACCACGATCGAGCTGAACTGACGTCAGAACGGTTCGTGCCCAATCCCTTTGGTAATGGAGCTGGTAAATTGTACAAGACAGGAGACTTGTGTCGCTACCTCCCCGACGGCCGAGTTCAATTCCTCGGGCGCAACGACTTCCAGGTGAAAATCCGTGGGTATCGTATTGAGCTTGGTGAAATTGAGTCCGTTGTCGCAAGGCATTCTTCTGTTCGCGAAGCTGTTGTCCTCGTTCGTGAAGACACGCCCGGAGACCAGAGGATCGTGGCCTACGTTGTGGTGGCCGATGGGCTATCTGTCGACGACCAAGAACTAAGACTGTTTGCGGGTGAGAGTCTTCCCGACTACATGGTACCGGTAGATATCGTAACCCTACCGACCCTGCCTCTTACCCCGAACGGAAAGATTGATCGTAAGGCGCTTCCGGCCCCGGACCGAAGGGCGACCAAATCTGCGAGCGAACGCATCGTCGCGACTCCTGAAAACGATCTCGAGTCAACTATTACATCGATATGGCAGGATGCATTGAAGCTTGATACCATAAGCGTGAACGATAACTTTTTTGACCTGGGCGGACACTCGTTACTTGCTGTTCAGGTCAACGACAAGCTCAAGGAGGTACTCTCGAAAGAGATTTCACTTGTTGACCTTTTCAGGTACCCGACGATCCGGTCTCTGGCAGTGTATTTGAGCAATACGAACGGAGATCAGGCCGACGCGGCCAAGGTCGCGGGAACATCGCGTGCTGAAGAACGCAGAAAAGCTATGCTTCGCCGCCGGAAAGTTCGCGCGTCTGGTAACTGAGCCTGATTTGGGACCATACGCAAGATGCTCACTCATAAAGGTTTGACGCTTCTTGACGATTAAATGAAGGATCTGAGTGTGTCAGATCTGTACAGCGTGTCTTTTATACAGCGAAATTTGAAGCACACCCACTATTAATGTACTCGGGAACTGAAATAGCGATTGTCGGCCTCTCTGGGCGTTTTCCTGGTGCGCGCGATACAAACGAATACTGGTCAAACCTGCACAACGGGGTTGAGTCTATTCGGTTTTATTCCCGCGACGAGCTTATTGCTGTTGGCGTAGATCCAGATCTGGTTGACGATCCTGATTATGTCCCGGCTAATGGAGCAATAGCCGATCCGTCACAGTTCGACGCCGACTTTTTTGGTTTTAGCCCCCGCGACGCTGCGATCATGGATCCCCAGCATCGCCTGTTTCTGGAATGTACGTGGGAGGCTTTGGAGAATGCAGGATATAATCCTGACAAGTACGAAGGATCTATCGGTGTCTTCGCAGGCTCGGGGATGACCTCGTACATGATGTACAACCTCGTAACGAATCCGCGACTGATGGATTCGGTTGGAGAATTTCTCCTGCGCCACACTGGCAATGACAAAGACTTCCTCACCACGCGCGTCTCATACAACTTCAACCTCACAGGACCGAGTGTAAACGTTCAGACGGCATGCTCGACGTCCCTTGTTGCGATCCACATTGCCGCACAAAATCTGTTGAACGGCGAATGCGACCTGGCCCTTGCAGGAGGAGTAACAATCATGCTCCAACAGGATCGTGGATACCTGTATGAGCAGGGTGAAATTCTCTCTCCGGACGGACACTGTCGACCATTTGACGCCGATTCCCAGGGTACGGTCTTTGGTAGCGGCTGTGGGGTGGTCGTTCTCAAACGACTCCAGGATGCTATCGATGACAGGGATACCATTCATGCGATCGTCCGAGGCTCCGCTATTAATAATGACGGTGCACTGAAGGTCAGCTATCTGGCTCCAAGCGTTGACGGACAGGCGAAAGTGATTGCCGAAGCGCTAGCCATCGCCGAGCTTGATCCTTCAGATATCTCATATATAGAGGCACATGGCACTGGCACTCCCGTCGGCGACCCGATCGAAGTAACGGCTCTGAAAGAAGTCTTTGGTTCGGGGCCAGAGAAGCACTGCGCCATTGGATCGGCGAAATCGAATATTGGACATCTGGATACTGCGGCAGGCATTGCCGGGTTGATAAAAGTAGTCGGTGCTCTCAAGAACGAGGCCATCCCTCCTACCCTGCACTTCGAGTCTCCGAATCCAAAGTTAGGCATTGAGGATAGTCCGTTTTACGTTGCTGACAAGCTCGTCGACTGGAAGAAAGGTGACACTCCTCGGCGTGCTGGTATCAGCTCGTTGGGTGTTGGGGGTACGAACGCCCACATCATTCTTGAGGAAGCTCCGGTACGTTCGCATGTTGGCTCCACACGTCCATTCTATCTTTTACCCTTGTCGGCGAAGACCGAATCTGCACTCGACGCGTCAGCGCGACAGTTGTCAAATTATTTGAAAGAGCATCCTGACGTCGATTTAGCCGATGTCGCATATACTCTATCAGTTGGCAGGGAAGAATTTTCGAAGCGACGCATTCTTGCGGCGGCAACGACGGCGGAGTGCGCCGCGGTACTTGCCGAAGGCGCGAAGCCGAGAGTTATTTCAGGTGATTCCGAAGGCGCAGTCAGCCAGGTCGTGTTCATGTTCGCCGGCGGCGGTGCGCAGTATGCTGGTATGGGCAAACAACTCTATGAAGATGAACCTGTTTACCGACAAGTGCTTGATGAGTGTCATACTATCTTGATGTCGCGGGAGAACCTCGATCTAAAAAACGCTCTCTTTCCGGGATCTGATACAAACTCCGTTGATCTGGAGCAACCCTCGATAGCACTGCCAGCCCTATTCTCCACAGCATACGCTGTGGCAAAATTATTGATATCCAAGGGTGTGTCGCCTGCTGCAATGACTGGCCACAGCATGGGTGAATACACGGCTGCGTGCCTTGCTGGTGTCATGTCCCTTCCTGATGCACTGTCACTCGTATCAGAGCGCGGACGATTATTCGAAACGCTGGAAGCTGGCAGCATGCTGAGTGTTGACCTGCCGGAAGCAGAGCTCGCAGCTCGTCTTCCTGATGACCTTTCAATCGCAGCTGTAAATGCTCCGGGTCTGTGTGTAGCATCGGGGCCTTCCGAAAGCATTGACCGCCTGGCGAAAGTCTTGGAAGCAGAAGAGATTGACTGCAGACAAATCAAGATCAATGTGGCTGCACACTCGGCGATGGTCGAGCCAATCCTTGACGCGTTCAGGTCGAAGGTCCAGCAGATTAAATTAGCAGCCCCTCAAGCTCCATTCATTTCGAATGTTACCGGTACATGGATAACGGATACGCAGGCAACTGATCCCGAGTACTGGGTCGAACATATTCGCAAAACTGTAAGGTTTGCGGACGGAATCGGAACTCTGCTACAAGATAGTTCTAATGTTTTCCTCGAGGTAGGACCCGGTCGAACACTCTCGTCGCTGACGAGAATGCATCCGGACTTCTCCAAACCTGGCCGATCGCTTTCCACATTGCGTCATCCGCAGGAAGACACCAACGACACATGTTTTCTGCTTACCAGCATTGGACAGCTCTGGTTGGAAGGTGTCCCAATGGACTGGGAACTCATTTTCGGCGATGAACAACCGTTTCGCATTCCATTGCCAACTTATCCTTTCGAAAGACAAAGGCACTGGATCGAAGCAGGCAAGACGGTCTACCAGGAGTCATCAACGATCGACGACAGTGAGGTGGAGCTGCATCGGATCGAAAATATCTCAGACTGGTTTTATGTCCCTGAATTTGTTAGCGCTGAAATCCCCACACCTACCAAGGTTGACGAATTTGACTGGGTGATATTCTCCGACGAGTCCTCTTTTGCCAGGGATGTTGTATCCGTCGCTGCGAACCACGCTGCCAGAATCGTTCAGGTGAAATCCGGACGGGGTGAAGACACGGAGTTGCTCTATCATGTGGACCCGAATGCGCCGGAGGCTTTCGGAAACCTCATCGCGCGCTTGCTGAAAGATGGTGTTAATCCCGGCCGGTTTATCTACTTTTGGAAGGACAATGGCGACCTTGACAGTGGAATCAGGAATTCATTCTCCAATCTGCTTAGCATAGAGCAGGCAATTGCTGAAGAAGACCTCACAACATCCCTCAATGTCTTCACCTTCGGACTATATGAATCGGAGCATCCGAATTCTCACAGCCACCTGCTACAGGCCCTGTCCACTGGCCCGGTACTTGTCGGTCCTCGGGAGCTCTCCAACTTCGAGTCTCGCCTGATCGATGTGGAAGCAGCTTCAGGGAATAAGACTGCCCAACGTGCAATAAACCTTATCCTGTCTGAACACCCAGCCAAAATCTGGAAAGTCGATGCATCGTCCGCCAAGTTTGAGAAACTCAGTAAGCAAAAAGCTGAAGTTCCGGACGCCTCAACCGTCCAATTCAAGCAGAACGGTACGTACCTGATTACAGGTGGCCTCGGCGGGATCGGAAGCGAAATTGCCCGCCACCTCGCCGAAGAATTCAATGCACGCCTTATCCTGACTGGCCGGTCTGATCTACCGGACCGCGAGTCATGGACAGAGATACTTGCATCCGATTCGCGCGATGCGGCTCGAATACGCACAATGATTGCCCTGGAGAATAGTGGCGGAGAAGTTCTGTTCGTCAAGGCAGATGTGCGACGCGATGCGGATCTTAAGCGCGTTGCATCGGAATGTTCGAAACGTTACGGCAAACTCAATGGCATCATCCATGCAGCCGGCGTTCTGCGCGACAACCTGATACAGCTCAAAACGGAAGACGAGGCACTGCGTGTTCTCGGCCCGAAAGTCAACGGCTCACTCGCGCTAGAGAAAGCATTCGACTTCTCGAGCCTCGACTTCGCCATTCTCTTTTCATCGACTTCGTCGCGACTTGGACTTCCTGGCCAAATCGACTACGCATCAGCAAACGCATTCCTCAACGTATTCGCTCGGTACGCCTCTAGACGCTACTCAACAAAAGTCGTGGCTCTGAACTGGGGCATGTGGAGTGAAGTAGGGATGACTGCAACCGGGTCCAACTCAGCATCACGACCAGCCGGGGTAGAAGTCCGTTTCAACCATCCCTTGTTCAGCGGGAAGTTTGAAGCCGATGGCGTGCCAACCGGTTTTTCAATTGATGTCGACAAAACCAGTGACTGGTTCTTCACCGAACATCAGGTCCACAACATGGGCCCCGTGTTACCCGGTACAATGTATGTAGAACTCGCCTTGAGCGCGGCTGAACAATTGTTCGGACACCGGAATATCTGTGCCAAGAACCTGTTCTTCCTGGCGCCTTGTACGCTGAACGACGCCGACACGGGTCGCATATTTGTTACTGTCGATAAGATCAGTTCTGGCTACCGCTTTACCATTTCCAGTTTTGCAGCTGGCGTCGACGGGCTTCATGTCTCGGGGATCCTGCAAGAAGTTCCTCACCTGGAAACGACGTCCGACCTTGACGCAATTCGCGACCGATGTTCAATTGATGTCAGAAACATCAACCGAAATGGAAAGCTCAAACAGGAGGAAGTCCTACTTTTCGGACCGCGCTGGAAAAACGTCGACAGAATATTTTTGGGCGATCACGAAGCGTTTGGTGAGCTTGCGCTAGGAGAAGACTTTACCTCCGATCTCGAGGCTTTCTCGTACCATCCTGCTCTGCTTGACATGGCGACAGGCTTCGCGCTACCGCTAATTCAAGGCTTCGAGACCTTCGATGGACTCTATGCCCCACTCAGCTACAAGACGATCCGGGTTAACGGCTCAATTCCATCCAAAGTTTACAGCCATGTGATTTATAAAGGTAATGGCGGTGGTGCAGAAGTAGCTCCATTTGACATCGTTATTTATGACGCAGATGGCAACTCCGTCGCGGAGATTACGGAATTTGTGATGCGGCATACCCAGGGATCCCAGCTCGCTACCCCTGGAGCAGGTCCAACTGACCGTGCAGATACTGCGGCTCAGTCCGAATCGGAACTCATGCTCATCGGAAGAGAGCACGGTATAAGACCTGATGACGGAATCGAGATCATCAAACAGGTTCTTTCAGGTGTCGATCGCCCCGAAGTTGTCGCGTCCTCAATCGACATCGCGGACCTGACACGGTTCATCGACTCAATGCAGAGCGCAACGTCCGGACTGACCGGTGGAACGACGTCTGGAGATTACGTCGCTCCGCGCGACGATGTAGAAACGATGTTGTGCACGTTCTGCCAGGACCTGCTGGGCATCGAAAAGATTGGGATCGATCAAGATTTCTTTGATGCTGGCGGCCACTCACTCATAGCTGTGAGGCTCTTTACCAAAATCAGGAAAAAATTTGGCGTCGAACTTTCACTCGCCTCATTGTTTACGGCACCCACCATCATGGAGTGTGCGGATCTGATTCGAGGCGAGCTCGACCTGCCTGCCCCGTCGGAAGCAACTTCGACCGGAATAGCTGCCGAAGACGTCGAGATGGCAACTCGTACCGCCATTACAACGGTGCTAAATCAAGACGGGAAAAAGAAGGCCAGCACGCATCAGGCACTCGTTCCCATCCGGAAGGGATCGGGGCCGCCCGCTTTCTATTGCGTCCATGGTGCGGGCGGAAACGTTTTGAACTTTTGGGATATCTCCCGCCACCTTGGTCAGGACCAACCATTCTTCGGTTTGCAGATGCGCGGTGTCGACGGCAAGCACGCACCTCCACAGAGCGTCGAAGAGATGGCAAGAGAATACGTCGACGCCGTCATCGAGCAACAACCTCAAGGACCATACTGTATCGGCGGTTATTCTGGCGGTGGTGTCGTCGCCTATGAAATGGCTCGACAGATGAAAGAAGCTGGCCATGAAATTGCCCTGCTGGTATTCTTCGATACATTCTGCCCGAACCTTCCGTCAAAACCTGGAAGGGCAACGAGCCAGAAGGTGTCGGCCCACCTGGAAGGCCTCAAGCAAGAAAAACTGCCCTATCTCAAGGGATTTTTAATAGATCGTTTTCGGTTTGAACGAAATCGTCTTCGGAAGAAAATGATTGGGCTTTACCACAAGCTTGGCCTGAAACTTCCGATTGAACTTCGCGAAATTATTCTTGTGGAGGCTTATCATCGGGCACAGGATAAATATGAGTTGAAGCCATATTCAGGTGCTGCGACGCTGTTTACGGCATCCGTTCGAGGACACGCATTCAGCCACGTGGACGATGATCTGGGCTGGGCCTCCGTCGATGGCCTGGAACTGGAAATAGTCTTGATCCCGGGAGATCATGACACCCTGGTACTCGAACCAAATGTCAACGTGCTGGCGACACAGCTTCAAAAAAGACTGACCGCTGTACGTCAACAGCTCCCACGTGAACTGAAGTCGGCTGTATAGCTAACACACCGCAGATGCCATTTTCTCGAAGCGAATCTTTCGCAGGCGACAACTCAGTACATATATGGACTGGTTCGTTTTCTGCAATTGCCAAAGATCCAAACAACACTTCCAGCCTTCTGGGCAACGATGAACTGGAGCGGGCTTCGCGATTCGTATTCGACCGCGATCGCAACAAATACATTTCCGGCCGAGCAGCCCTTCGCCGACTTCTTGGACAGTACCTGTCGCAACCAGCTGGTGACCTTTCGTTCAGCTACAACGATCAGGGAAAGCCTGAACTGATCCCGGAAAGTGGTGGCACAGAGGTGACTTTCAATGTCGCCCACGCAGAAGATCTACTTTGCTTTGCCATAGCACCTGTGTGCCAGAACGCTCAGCAAAAACTTCTACTGGGAGTGGACATCGAGTTCATTGAGCGCGATATCCCGTTTGTAGACGTAGCGTCATCGCACTTTTCTGAAAAAGAGATACTGGACCTTGCTACATATGATGAAAAACGCCTGCCGTTCTTTCGGTGTTGGACTCGCAAAGAAGCGTATATAAAGGCACACGGAACCGGAGTTTCGTATGGCCTCGACCAGTTTGGTGTTTCGCTGCTCCAGGAAGAAAATTCAAGGCCAACGTTCGATACAAATTCCGACGTCGATCTCTCCAATTGGGTCGTCCATTCGTGGGAGCCTGCGCCTGACTACCTGGGAGCGGTGGTTGTCAACCGCTGTTCGATCTCCGTCACGCACTACGCGTTGTAGTGCGTAGTTAGTCGATGGGCAAGGCGGCTGGGTTCGAATACAGTTTCCGAATCAGGCGGGTCACAGCCGCATAGGTTGACGACGAGATCGAATCTGGTAGTGCAAGGCAGAATTTTTGCAGTGCCATTCTATACCGATAGGCGTCGCGCACGTAGTGAGCATACTTCCCTAGAAAATCGCGCGCACTTGAAAGGTCGCCATCGTTGATAAATTTCTTGACGGTCGTGTATGTGTACAGCGCTTGCAGTTGGTTCTTGAGGCCCATCACCTCGTCGGTAACCTGAATTGCTTCCAGGCTGTCCACAAGTTTTGCGTACTGACTGGCAGGCTTGGCGATATTCTGATCGTGGTACCGGATTTCTGTGAGATACTCCGGTACGAACCCGAACAAGCCTCCAGACCGCGACAGACGGATAAAAAATTCTGTGTCAGCACCCTGCAGGTCATCTAACAGTCGTAGTTCGCGAAGTCGTTGCGTTTTTATTACGCAAGAAAATATGGGGATCGAACATCGCCATACTGCCTTATTCGTCGCGACAGGATTCAGGAGGCCTGCAGAGATATTTGTACGTCCGTATCTGCTCGTGTTTTCTTCGCTTTTCAAGACGGAAATTCTACCGTCTGCGTCGATAATGTGGTGGTTCGAAAACAATACGTCATAGTCTTCGTCCAGACTTGCGTTCAATCGCTCGAGGCAATGCGGTTTGAAACGGTCGTCGTCACCGATGAAGGCGATGTATTCAGATTCAGCACGATCTGCGATAGAATTGATATTCGAACTGAGATTGCATTGCGTCGTGTTACGATAAGCTCTAACGTTCGGATAACTGTCAACCAGATGCTCAATTGTAGTCCGGACTTTTGCGTCGACATCGGGATCCGGATGCTGATTCTGGCTGATGATGATCTCCGAGGCAGGGAGTGTCTGAGCAACAGCGGATTCCACGGCAATAACCAAATAGTTGCTGCGGGCATACGCGGGAATGCCGATTGCAAATGCAGTATCTAAACTACGGGACATAGTTCGAATGGATCGGTAAAAAACGGTTGGAAGTGGTCCTCAGAATTTCAGAACTGCCTTTCGACTGAAAAATGCTTCCGCGAAACCGCTAGTGGACGCACACTGCATTCCCCGAACTGCAGCCAAACCTTTGAAAAGGCTGGCCCGGAACCAGTGCCTCTCAGCCTGGGAGGAAAATACATCCATCAAGATTTTCGTCTTCATGTCAAGGTCTTCCTCGGACAACGGGACGAATGTATTCGGATTTCCCATGTCACCATCGTACTTGGGAATTTCGTATTCGAGGATAAGTTGGTCTCTGAAAGTATTCCAGGTGAGCTGATTGACTACCTGATGATCCTGGTGCAGGTCATCGCGAGTGTGAGTGAAAATGATGTCCGGATTGATTGACTTGAGCTCAGATTCGAAGAAGCCCTTGATAGCCGCTTTCTCTGACGGGAAAAACCCGTCGGTGAACGATCCGAGTCGAATGGTCTTGTCTGTCGCTTCTGACAAAAAACGGGCGGCTCCCTCCTCTGCTTCTCGCCTACGTTTCTTATTTCCACTAAGAACAACCCACGCGAACGATGCTCCCGGGTAGTCTCGCTGAATGTTAAGGATGGTGCCGCCGCAACCTATTTCTATATCGTCGGAATGGGCACCGATAAACATAAATCTTGGAGCAGCTCTGTTTTCGCCTTTCAGGCTCAACGAAATCATACCAGTTTCCGTGAGATGTGAGGTGATGAAACGTCTAACTTACCGTCATCATTCCACACCTGCCAGGGTGCTTCACCGACATTATAAAGGTCGTCAAGGTTTTGTTTTTCCTTGAACGTATCCATGCACGCCCAGAATCCATCGTAATTATAGGAGAGCAACTTGTTCTCTGAAATCAATCGGCGGAACGGCTCTTCGACGAGTTCCTCACCGGGCCGCATGTAGTCAAAAATTTCCTTCCTGAGGAAGAAGTACCCTCCATTGATTCTAATATTTGAATTGGAGACGGAATCAATTTTTGAGACCTTTCCCGCGCAGTCACTCGATACAATGTGAAAACTCTGATTCGGCTTGACGCCGATAAACGATGCAACGGCATCACTTGCTTTGAAGAACTTCTCCATGTCCGGCAGATGCAGGTCAGTCAAGCCGTCTGCGTAGTTGGCGATAAACGTATCTTCGTTGTCGAGGTGTTGTCGAATGGCCATCAGGCGTTCTCCGACACAAGCGTGAAGACCTGTATCAACAAACGTGATATTCCAGTCGTCGATATCGCTGCCAAGCAGATTGATCTCCTTACCACCATTCTTCAGGACGAAATCGTTAGAGACTGTTTCGTCGTAATTGATGAAGTAATCCTTGATGGCCGCCGCCTGATACCCGAGGCAAAGGATAAAATCTTTGTGACCAAAGTGAGCATAGTACTTCATAACGTGCCATAGAATTGGTCTATAGCCGATAGGTACCATTGGTTTGGGAATAGTCCCGGAAAACTCGCGGAGCCTCATCCCATGACCGCCGCAGAAAAGCACGACCTTCATAGGGCCTAAATAATTCTCATTAACGAAATAGTTCGTATCTGATTAAAATCGACCCAACATCGCCGATGTTAATCGATCTGTCAAAGGTGTTATTTTGCAAGATAAACTTCTCGAAACCATTTCACAGTCAACTCCAGGCCGGTTTCGAGACTAATACGAGGTTTCCAACCACATAATTCAGCAAGGGATCTCCAATCCGCATAAAATTCTGTTTCCTCTCCCCGATCGTCGACCGATCCAAATTCAGGTTTCGCCGCTGACGGGATCTGTTTTTCCAACGTAGCGACAACGTCGCCTATTGTGGTGAGACTACCCGTGCCGATGTCAAAAACACGCCCTGACGTCGTTTGATACTGTGCCAGCAACATCAACGCGTCGACGACATCGTCGATAAAAATCCAATCGACTTGCCGCACGCCGCTGCCAATCTGGGGCGATGCGTTGTCCAGCAGATTAGTGATGACGTACGGTATGAGTCGGCTGGTGTCCTGTTGGCCCGGGCCGTAGACCATGAAAATGCGTGTCATTGTCACATCGAGACCGAATTGGCGATGGAACATCTGGGCGTAGAGGCGAGCCGAATACTTAGCTGCTGCGTACGGCGACGTTGGTTCTTCTGGCATATATCCGGGTGGCGCTTCCTCCATACTTCCGCAGAGTACGACCTTTGGATTGGATGTACTCAATGCTGCCCGCATCACGTTGATACATCCTAAAAGATTTACAGCCGTAATGTCGTCAATGATGTCAACGGTCCGGACACCAGAAACCAAGGCCGCAGCATTGAAGACAACAGACGGCTGGTGGGTTTCAAAACATTCGAGCACGGCGTCGTAATCAGTTATGTCGATCCGGCACCACCTCGTATCGTCAACGACGTCCATCTCCCCGTCTTTCGCAAGTGCCACAACGTCGGCCCCGATGGAAATCAGCTTTTCGCACAGTTTCCTACCGATGAATCCCGATGCACCGGTTACTAGAACTCGGGTGCCTTCGTAAAACGCCGCGTCATGCATCGAAAAACTTATTAGTTGTATTTGCGAAAAACCGGCTGCACCGAATGGCCAACCAGAAATTTATCTACGCCAGACTCGAGCGCCTGCTTGTAAACGATGAGGGCTTCGCCGACAGCATCGATAGTTCTGTCAACATCGTCATCCGAGTGGGAGTAACTGTTAACGAACGAAGGTGCCAGAATACCTCGTGCGATTATCTCCTGCATGAACAACGTTCGGTACGGTTGCGACGGATTTCCTTCAGGGTCGTTGGTGCCGAAGACCAGATTACATGGTCTTCCCGCGACCGAAAAATAGCCGTCCAGTTTGAGCGCATCGATATGATCTTGTACGCCAGCCCTTAGCCGCTCACCGGAGCGATAGAGGTGTTCGATGACCGGTTCATTCTTATAAATATTTATCGTTTCGATGGTCGCGGCAAGCGAGTGGCCTTCAGCGCCATGCGTGGTAGACAAGAGGAACACACGCTCCCCCTCATGAAGCAGTCCACCCAGCTCCATATATTTTGCCTTGCCCGTTAACGCGGATTGTGCGAAACCATTTGCCATCCCTTTGCCAAATGCCGAAATGTCGGGGTCGAGACCATAGACTTCCTGCGCACCACCAACAGACCACCGAAATCCCGTAATCATCTCGTCGATAATAAAAAGAGCACCTTCTCTTCTACAGATTGACTGTAACTTCAACAGGAAGTCGTCCACAGGCTCAACGGTTCTGGCCGGCTCCAAAATCACACACGCTATCTCATCCTTGTGACTGGCGAACATTTTCTTGACACTTTCGATGTCATTGTATGTGAAGGATGTCGTTTCCCGAGAGACGCGCTCTGGTATCCCGCTGTTCATCACGGTAGTACCGACAAACCAGTCGTTGTATGACAGAAACGGATTGTCATCGCACACTGCAATCAGCTCTCTTCCGGTGGCTGCACGCGCCAGTTTGATGGCAGCGGTAGTCACCGTCGATCCATCTTTGGCAAACTTGACCATCTCGGCTTGCGGCAGGATTGATAACAGCGACTCAGCACATTGCACTTCAAGCTGAGACGGACGGGTAAAGTTGCTCCCGAACTCTGTTTGTACCTGGACGGCTCGGATAACAGCAGGATACGCGTGACCGAGAGTAATGGCACGAAGCCCCATTCCGTATTCAATGAATTCGTTGCCATCGACATCCCAGACGTGGCAGCCCTTGCCCTGCCGGATGAAAGCGGGCGAATTCAAGGGGTATTGATCATCTCCCTTGGCGTACGTGTGGCAACCTCCCGGGATTAATTCATGTGCGCGTTGCTGCAGTGACGCAGACCTGGCGAACTTGGGATCCTTTCGGTCATCGTCGTGCCACTTATTCCCTGTGTTCCCCTTGTTACTCATACTTGGTCAATCCGCAATTTCAACCAGACCGGCATCAACAAGATGCTCGGCTGCTTCTACGATAATTTCAAAAGAAAGCCCTGACCGTCGCGCAATATTCAGGAGTGAATGCCGGGAATCTGAATAATTCAGAACCCAGAGGTAGGCAAGTCGCAGATCCTCTACAGAACCATACCCCCCCGTCGTTGAATATAAGCCCCTCTTGCCCAATTGTGGTTCACCCTTCGGGTGAATATTCTGAAATGTAAGATCCGCGTCGAGCGTGTCGATGACAGCGAGTAACGTCTCAAGCGAATCTTGGAGGAACTCAGGCTTTACAAAGCTGATGTTGTCATCAGAAGTGTGATACTCGGGGAAAGTGCCGTAAACAGATCTGCTTAAACAGCCTACGGGCAAATTGATGCCTGGCGAACAATACTGACGCTCGTCATAACCATATGGAGAAAAATCGCGAATACCATAGCGCGCACCCGATCTGCTCAATACATATTCAACGGCACGGTCGACCACTCCATCACCCTGCCTGGATTTCTTGTAGTTCAAATATCCGGAATCGCCAAGATTTGCCAGTGTCAAACCACCCTTAATCCGATCCAAAGCAGTTTCATTCGCGGCAAGCCACGATATCGCTCCGATCGTTCCGGGTATAAAAAGAAATCGATAACTGAAGTTGTTTTCCGATGACTTGAGGATGCGAGCAAGTTCGATAGCAACCGCGATACCTGAAAGGTTATCATTGGCAAGCGATGGATGGCAACAATGACACGAGATTAGAATTTCTTTTTCGAGCCTTCCCGGAATGTATAGCTCGCCATACGACAGTGACCCGGCTTCCAGCGTACTGTCGATGAGTACTTCGTATTCGTCGTCGGCAAGACTCGACAATTGATTGGCCGTCAAACAAAAACCCCACGTTCGCTGGTAGTAAGACGTACGATACGGAATAGCATCAGGTCGTTCAGAAATAGTATGGAGGTGTGGAGTAAGTTCTGCCAGACTGAAAGTACCAGACACTGGCTCACTGTAGTTGACAACATGAAGATTGTTTGCCCGAAAATCTACGACGCGGTTACCCTTACTGTTTTTTATGTAGGCATCCTTGATGTTCCATTCGGGGGGAACCTCCCAATCAAAAACTTTCGTTCCCGTCGGGACCTCAACAATTTCGCATCCTGCTTCTTCTTTGACATAGCGGAGAGTTTCCCGAAGGCCATCGCCTGTGATGCTCCTGCAAATTGGAAACAAGTCGACGATGGTTCGATGCATTCGATCGCCGATTGCGGCATCCGCTTTGTCCTTCTTCATCCCTGCACCTCGTAGTCGGGATATTCCGCATCTCGTGTTGCTATCGTACTAATCTCCCTCGGCCATTTGATCGAAAAAGCCGGATCGTTCCAGCGCACGCCGGCCGATGCGTCCGGGTTGTAGAATTCAGAGATCATGTAGAGGACTTCAGTATCGTCTTCCAATGTCATGAATCCATGCGCACAACCCTTAGGGACCAATACAGCCCGTCTACCATCGCTGTCCAGCTCGACAGAAATATGTTCACGATAAGTTGGTGACTCCGGGCGAAGGTCCAGCACGACATCGAGCATGCGGCCGCGAATACATCGGACGAGTTTAACTTCCGAATACGGTTCTAGCTGATAGTGCATTCCACGAACTGTCCCGGCCTTATGATTGAACGACAAACTCGTCTGGACAAAAGAAACAGTCTGGCCGGCAGATTCGAATTCGCGTTGACACCATGCCCGTGCAAAGTATCCACGGTCATCATCATGTCGGATCGACTTTACAACATACGCTCCGCCGATTGTTAAGGGCTCGAATTCCATCAATAGACTTTCGTCTCCGGAATAGGAACAACAAATTGCCCGCCCCACGACTTTATGTCAGCCATCTGTTCCATAATTTCCTCTTTGAAATTCCACGGCAGAATCAAGACGTAGTCAGGGCGCGTCTCACGTATTTTGTCGGGGTGATAGATTGGAATTCGTGATCCGGGCAAAAACATTCCCTGTTTGTACGGATTCCTGTCTACCGTATAGCTAATAAAATCTGTTCCAATACCACAGTAGTTCAACAACGTGTTGCCTTTACCGGGAGCTCCGTAACCTGCGATCGACTTACCTGCTCTCTTCGCTTCGATCAAAAACGTCAACAACTTGCGTTTCGTTTCCTTTACCTGTTCGGCAAAACCCTTGTACGTTTCGAGCTTGTTGAATCCGGCTCGCTTTTCCAGTGCAAGCAAATCTGACAGGCGGCTGGTTGGTTGCCGGGCAGAATCTTTGTGACATGCATAGATCCGGACGGACCCGCCATGTGTTGGTAGCTCTTCAACATCGAAAAGTCTCAGGCCGTGAAACTCAAAAATATTGCTAACAGCAAGGAGGGAAAAGTAACCGAAGTGTTCGTGATATATTGTGTCGAACTGGTTCTCCTCCATCAACCTCATGAGGTGAGGAAATTCCATAGTGATGAAGCCTTCCTGCTTTAGAATGATTTTCATCCCTTTGACGAAGGAGTTCAGGTTTGGCACCTGCGCCAATACGTTATTCCCGAGTAACAGGTCGGCGTAAAGTCCTTCATCCGCAAGGCTCCGGGCGTAATCCTCATTAAAAAAATCCACACGCGTTGGAACTCCTTTGTCAATGGCTACCTGCGCAACATTCGCAGCAGGTTCAATGCCGACACAGGGAATTCCATCCTCAACAAAATTCTGCAGAAGGTAGCCATCGTTGCTGGCCAGCTCCATCACGAAACTATCCGCATTGATTCCCATATTTTCCTGCATGTCAGTCACATACCTGCGTGCATGCTGCAGCCACGAATCGGCATACGAAGAAAAGTAAGCATACTCGGTAAAGATGTGTTCGGGACCGACATAGTCTTCCAACTGGACGAGGAAGCATGAGCCGCAGACATACGCATGCAGTGGATAGAATGCTTCCGCCTGATTCACCTTGTCAGCAGGGACGAAACTTTCGCACAGTGGCGTCATGCCCAGGTCGGAAAAACTCTGGCTCAGTTTGGTATTGCAGAATCTGCAATAGACGGATTCAGCCGCCGCTATCGGCATGTCTGGTGTTGACAATCCGGCAACTTCTGTTTCCTTGTTCATCCGTTCCTAACTGGTTGTGATAGTGGTCCATCGAAGGTCTGTCGAGAGTGACCCATCCGAAAGCAGATTTTGGATGCTCTTGATACGTCGATATCGTGGGCCTTCGAATTCGTCGACCGACACATTGCGACTCCGCAGTGTCTGATAGACTTCATCTACTCCCTTGCGTGCCGTCCATTCCGGCGCATACCCCGGAAGCATAGATTCTATCTTTGAGAAATCCACCTGATACGATCTCTTGTCCGGGCTTGCACCATCAGCTATTTCAATTGTACACCCGGGTACTACCTCTCCAACGATCTTTGCAATATCACGGATTTGGTAATTCTCCGAACTGATCCCAACGTTGAAAGCTTCGTTGTGGATCACGTCACGCGGGGCTTCGAGTGTGGCCACGAATGCAGATATAATATCCCTGATATGAACGAGAGGCCGCCATGGTGTACCATCGCTTTTCAAGTGTACCTTACCTGTTGCAAGAGCCCAGGCCGTCAGGTTGTTTACAACCAGGTCGAAGCGAAATCTCGGAGAAACGCCATACGCCGTGGCGTTTCTGAGAAAAGTCGGACTGAAATCGTCAGTTGCGAGGAGCGCTATATCCCGTTCCGCGGTGACTTTTGCCTTGCCGTATGGTGTGACTGGATTAAAAGGAGCAGATTCTGTAACGGCACTCTGGCCAGCCGCTCCATAGAGGCTACAAGAGCTGGAAAAGAGAAATCTGCTTACACCGGCGTCGCGTGCTAGCTCTGCCAGTCTGACGCTGCCAACATGATTAATGTCGTACGTTAGATCAGGGTTGATATTACCGAGTGGGTCGTTGGAAAGATTGGCCAGATGTATAACAGCTTCGAAGCCATCGAGGTCGGCGAGAGTTGTATCCCGTACATCTTTGATCAGTTGTGGAATTGGGACGATTGCCGTCTCATCAAACGAGCAAGCTCTGAACAGGTCGCTATCCAATCCGACTACTTCGTGCCCACGCTCAAGCAGCGTAGGGACCATAACCGTTCCAATGTATCCGAGATGCCCGGTAACCAGTACCCTCATTCTATCTGACTATAGGATGTATACGATTCTTAACTTCCCGCGTGTTATTCCCCAATAGTTTTCGGGGCCGGGCACCAGAAAATTCCTGAGAAAACGCAGCCGAAATGTATGTCGAATCACGGTTGTGATAGCCTTCAACTTTATCAATTTCGATTGATCTGATTCGGCTATAGTTTTCATATAATTCAGTGGCCACCGCCAGGGGGGCATAAGGATTCCCGGTCGGTCACTGCCGTGGACCATGGCCATATATTCGCGGCGAGACCGGTCGACGTTGTCGTCATGAATCCGCCGGTAAAACAGCAGGTCGTCTACCAGAAGATATTCGCCTTCGAGAGCCAACTCGGTCAACAGGAGGCGGTCGGAACCTTCCACCTGATGCAGGTGAGATTTCTGGAGGGCATCATTTCTGATCAAACCGTAAATCATTGTGCCGGGGTGCTCCGATTGCAAGATTGCACGAAAGCGCTCCATTGGATTCCGGGAGAAAAGGTCGGCCGGATATTCAATTCGTACGATGCCGTTTTCCGAAAACTCCGATTGTGAGAGTCTGCCAAAACCATTTGCAGGACATTCGTCGAAGATGGCTGCCTGGGAAAATGCTATCACAGCTTCCGGCCTGTTGTCGAGGGCCTCAACGAGCCTCTCAACAAGCGTGGTTTCACAGATGTCGTCGCTGGCGGCCCACTTGAAGTACTCGCCACGGGCGTGTGGAACGACAGAATTGAAATTGGAAATGACTCCGATATTTTGGTCGTGGCGGAAATACCGGACCCTGGGATCATCGGCAACATATCTTCGACAGATTTCTTCGGTTCCGTCGGTCGAGCAGTTGTCCATAATGATGAGTTCAATATCACGGAATGACTGCCCAAGGATAGAGTCAATTGCACGAGCGATGAACGACTCACCGTTGTACACTGGTAGTCCGATTGTAACTCGTGGATTATTAATTAGCATTCCGTGATGCTGCCTTAGGATTTGCAAGGCATTTAGTGCAGTTGAAAGTGTAGGTATCAGTAACAGGCGCCACTACAATAGCCAGAAATGTCAATACGCACCAGTTCCTTTCAATACCGTTCTAATAGTTCGTACAAGTATAACGAGATCAAGCCACAGCGACCAGTTCCGAACATAATATGCATCAAAACGCTCGAGGCCGTCATTGCCGAGCTCACTCCTGCCAGAAACTTGCCACATACCGGTAAGGCCTGGACGAACTCGCTGCCGAATTTCGGCGATACGTTCGCTCAATTCTTCACTGTGATATGCCGGCAGTGGCCGGGGGCCGACTAGCGACATCTCTCCAGCGAGAACATTCAGCAGTTGCGGCAACTCATCAAGCGAGAGCCGTCGCAGAATTCTACCGAAGGGCGTGATGCGCGGATCGTATCGAAGTTTATGATATAGCTCCCATTCGACGCGCAGCGCTTCATCCTTTCGCAAATTGTCTTCGAGGACTGCTTCGGCGTCCACCACCATCGTGCGGAGTTTCCATGCACGAAATTCTCGTCCACCCTTCCCGACGCGGGTCTGGCCATAGAAGGGGTTCTGACGATCTCCCAACCAAATGATGCCGGCAAGCATGATCGTTATGGGGGCCCAGAAGATGGCCGAAGAAAATGTCAGGAAAAGATCGAAGACGCGTTTGAGGATTCTGGAAAAAGGGTCATAGAGGTTTGATGAGATCTCAAGACCCAGTATTCCACCCAGATCGCGTGGCCGCACCCAGAGTGATGGTACTTCTTGCAGGTTCGGTATTATCAAAACTTTAGAGTAGTGGGACAACGGGCCGTCAACCAGTTTGCCCACGCTCTCTGGCGTCAGGCTAGGCATCGCCAGAATGGCGATAGGAGCCGATACGCTGACATGATCCGTGCCACCCAGGACAGGAACACCATCTATTAACTTGTTGTGGAGCGATGGATTGTCATCGAAGATGCCAACGGGATTATAACCGAATCCTTGCTCTTTCTGCAGAACCTTGAGTACATGCCGGCCGGTGTGGCCCGCACCGTACACCACAGACGGTACTCCCCATGCATTAAGGGCTATTAGTGCCCGCTTGAGACGTATCCTCATGAGGGGAACTGTGATGACCGAAATCCCGAACGTGAGGGCGTAAGTCAGGCGGCTGACGTCTTCAGCGACTTTGCTGAAGAACAAGATGACTGCCAGAAGACCGAATACCGTTGCGAGCAAAGTCACTGTCCGCTTGAGTTCTTCAACCGGACCTAGTCCCCAACCAGGCAGAAGGTGGGTCAGTGAAGCGCCGATAAGCCACGTCAGGACGACAAAGACTCCCCACATGATATCAAACGATTCGTTCAGCGCCCAGAAGCGAAGACCAGATGCAATTAAAAGGGCAAGGCCTATCGCTCCGACGTCGCCGGCTGCAAGGACAAAAGCATTTTGCAACTTATGTCCATAGAGCTTTAGCGAAGAAATCGTCTTATCGTCAGATCTGGCAAACTCACGAGCCTCACTGACGGCCGCCACGTCTCGTTCTGACACACGAGCGTGTCGATCTGAGACATCCTGATCTGTGTTTTGTGCTACTAAACTCATCGATTACTTCTCGAATGTGGTCGATTGGGAGCTTGCACTAACTGTGCCAAAGCCACGTTCAAAATCTTATTAGTTGCGCTCATTAGGAGTTTGCTCTAATCCATGCGCTGGAGTTCATTCTTGTCAATGTAAGCGATCGTATTTCAACATTCTAGGGTACTACCCGTAAGATTCTTCGGGTTCTGTTCCAAGCGGCAGTGAGATGGGTAGTTTCCGAATCGAAAGTGCTTGCAGTGAGACGTTCCAGAGGTAGGCCGGATTCAAAATCAGATAACGTTTCCAGAGGCGGGACGGCTCCTGGACGAGTCGATACAACCATTCGAGTCCTCGCTTCTGCATCCATGATGGCGCCTGCGGAAGCGTACCCGCGTGAAAGTCGAATGCTGCCCCTACTGCTATAAGCGGGATAGACAGGTCGTCACGATATTCATAGGCCCAAACTTCCTGTCGCGGGCAACCTAGCCCGACGAATACAATCTTTGCCCCACTCGCCTTGATCTCATGTACAACCTCTTCCTTCTCCGGTGCGGTAAGCTTTCGAAACCGCGATGGTCGCGAGCCGACAATTTTCAAGTCGGGATATTTGTTTAGAAGATTCGACTTGAGAGCTGCCAGCGTCTCTTCCGTACTGCCATAGAAATAGATTGGGATTCCCCGTTCGGCAGCTGCCTCAATAAGATACAAGGTCAAGTCCGGACCATAGACGCGATCGTCGAGCTTAATACCATGAAGCCAGTTTAGAGCCCAGCGTACTGGTTGACCATCGGGAACGACCAGGTCCAGGGCATTCAGACGACGGCGATGTACATCATCTGCATGTCCCGTCATCACCCCGTGCACAGCCAGAGCACTGACCGAGCAGGGAGCACCCGATTCAGCCGCTTTGACAACTGTCGAAACAGCTGCCTCATAATCTACTGCGTGTATATTTATCCCCAGGATTGGGTGTTTTCCCTTGTTAATCATGCTCCGACCAACCAGCGTTTCTTGTTGTATTCGTAGATCTCTCCAAGAATCTTGGGAACGTCGTACGTGATGTCCCAATCGGGATAGTGTGTCTTGAACTTGGTCAGGTCGCTGATATACCAGATGTGGTCACCAATTCGGTTGTCGTCGGCATAGCTATAATCCAGCTTGTTGCCGGTAATCTGCTGACAGATCTGAATTGCTTCTTGCATCGAACAATTGCTCTGTCTTCCGCCACCGATATTGTAGACTTCTGCCGATCGCGGGTTTTTGTGAAACTCAGCAAATGCTGCGATAAGATCGGCCGAGTGGATATTGTCTCGCACCTGTTTGCCTTTATAGCCGAAGATTGTATATGGCTGACCGGTCATGGTACATTTCATGAGATAGGCAAGAAAGCCATGCAGCTGGGTGCCGGAGTGGCTCGGACCAGTCAGGCATCCGCCCCTGAAACAGGCCGTGTTCATGTCAAAGTATCGCCCGTACTCCTGGACAAGGACGTCAGCAGCGACTTTCGATGCACCAAACAGCGAATGTTTGGACTGATCGATACTCATGTCCTCAGCTATGCCTTTGTGGTATCGATGCGAAGCGTCGATCTCCCATCGCAGCTCCTGCTCAGTAAGTGGCAGCGAGTTTGGCAGGTCTCCGTAGACCTTGTTTGTCGATGTGAAGATAAACGGTGCTTCCGGACAATAATCCCTTGCTGCCTGAAGCATGTTCAGCGTTCCGTTCGCGTTAACGGTGAAATCTGTAAAGGGATCGCGAGCGGCCCAGTCGTGTGATGGCTGTGCTGCCGTATGGATGATCAGACTGATATCCTTGCCGTACTTCTTGAACAAGTTTTCGACGGACGTATAGTCGCGGATATCGAAATCTTCGTGGATGTAGTTTGAGACCTCGGAAACCAGAGTTGCTCGGTTCCACGCTGTCGAGGCTTCCTCACCAAAAAATTCCTTGCGCATGTCGTTGTCGATGCCAACGACTGTCATCCCCAGAGATGCAAAATGACGTACTGCTTCTGAACCTATCAAACCGGCGGAACCGGTCACAAGTGCTACACTCATAAAAATTACTGCTTGAGAGAGTTAATGTTGTTGGTTACAGATTCTGACGGGTCTCATTAATAGACAACAGAAGGCTCAATTGAGTGAAATTTCAACTCAAAATGAGGATTACTTTGCCCTGAAGCCCATTTAGCCTCTGTACACTGTATTGAATTGGACCTCTCTCGCGACTGCAATCGATGTGCCAAACCGTAAGTCGATTTCCAACGGCTCGGAAATCGACTTATCCAATGTATTCAGGACGGATGTAATTCACTATTTAAGAATGGTCAAAGTTGCTGAAGAGACAAATCTTTCAGCAGTCGTCTCGGCAACAACTCTATAGATATAGTTACCTGAAGCCAGGTCGTGACCGGCCAGACTCATCCGGCGAGCGGTCCCGGCAGGGACAAAGGTTACGGGAGTCTTCTTGACCTGACGGCCGAGCATATCATATAGTTCAATTGTAACGTTCGCGTTCTCTTCGAGCGTAAACGAAACCGTCGTCGTAGGATTGAAAGGATTTGGATAATTTCCATGTAAGACCAGCTGTTCTTGTTTGAAATACTCCTGTTGAATTTCTGCTACTTCCCGGGTACTGTAATGGATGGCCAGATTCCTGACCTTGAATCCAGATGTCGCTAGCCCGGCTTCACCTGCATACTCGAACGAGATCTCATTTACACCTTCCCGCATCGCACTAACATCTACCGCCACCGAATCCCGTTTCCACCCACCTTTCCTGATTATCGTCTCAGGCAATCTTGCATAGTGGCCGTTGATTTTGATCTGTGCCTCGCCTACATCATTAATGTCGAACGCGTCGAAAACAAGAATGGCACTGCGAGCTCCTTGCACGTCGTTATGAGATTCGAGAAAAATCGTATTCCTGGTACCCACGGGTTCGCCATAGAAGCTCATGACCCCGGCTTCCGATTCAGTCACTTCCGTCAGCTCGCACGAAACGACGGGCTCTGAATCTGCAAATTTTGAATTCAAATCCTGACCGGTGCGCGCACGCCACTCGTCCAAAGTCAAGTCCTGATACGAAGGATAGCCGAAAACGGCGCTGCGATCTTCGTGATACCACGTATTGTGATTCGACACCAGGGTGCTGGTGAATAATTCCCAGTCCGATTCACTCAGGTCGTTATCTATGAGTGTCGGCCCATTCGCATAACGAGCTTTGAATTCTCCCCCGACGAACGTGTTGTTGGTAATATGCCAGTCTTCAGCAGTCAAATGATATACTTCGTTAGTCTCGAAGTCGTAGATCTCTCTGGTCCCGCCGCCATCTATTGAAAACTGGCTGTCGTTGATCAGGACTTCATCCGCCTGGGCATTCTTATAGAATACGTTAGCATCAAGCGTCACGTTTTGCGTATAGGTTGTTCGGAGGCCTGACCTTCCATTGAAGCACACCCGACTGTCTTTCATTGTGATCGGGCCCTGGTTTGCTTCAAACCAAACGCCGTCCAGCAGATTTTCCTGAAGCAGAACCCTGTCCAACACGGCGTCTTTAACATCGAAGTCGAGCCACAGTCCTCTACTCAGATTGCCGACTGCGATGTGGTTGCGAACTACGAGGCCGTGGGTACTTTCGAGCTTGTTACCAACATTCCAACCGTGCCATTGGCCCCAGTCTCCGCGCCAGTTGTTGTAAGAAGTCTCGGTATCTTCAGCCAGCAGATTCCGCACCCGCCATGAACCCCACCCGGATCCACCGTTATAGTTCATTGTGGAACGGAGTATAGAGACATCATCTGACTCTCCGATGTAGATTCCGATCCAATTGTTGTATCTGATGTCTACATCTTCGATGACGACATTTTTTGTACTTGCTACACGTACGGCACCCTGGCCACCAATCCATGGTGTTACAGCATGTTCAAATGCAAAGCCTTTGATGGTGACATTAAATTCACCGACCAGGTCTAGCAGGACGTCGCGTGATCCGACTTCAACTATAGAATTCGTCAGGGAGCCGTTGTCTGGAGAAACGTAGATCAGATCCGCGGTTTGATCTACGTAAAAGGTACCGGGCTCAAGCTCCGAGATTGTTACTACCTGTCGGTGCAGTTTGCCATCGACGAAGACGAGCTCGCGGCGATCGTTGACTCCTGTTCCATCCGGGGACCACTCGGCTGTCCACGGAGCAGTATATACACCGCCAGACTCCGACCAGTTGGTCCACTGATCTGATCCCGAAATCACCGCGCCACCGATAAGCTCTGATTCAAAAAGCATTGGTGTCGCATTATCTGGATCTGCGGTACTGTACTCCCC
>CBDUKH010000012.1:0-50030 GCA_965367755.1 uncultured Rhodothermales bacterium | reverse complement strand
ATGCTGACAAGTACGACAATCGGCTTCAACTGGGGAAGCGTGATGAACCAGAAGTTCTGAAACCACGACGCTCCATCGATGCGCGACGCTTCGTAAAACTCATCCGGAATAGCTTGTAATCCTGCCGCAAAGAGTACCAGGTCAAAACCAAGGTTCTTCCAGATCGTCAGGACCATTAGCGAAGGAAGAGCGAGCTGTTCGCTGAGGAGCCAGGATTGCGACGAAAGCCCGAAGTAAGTCAACAGGAAATTTATTAGGCCGTTTGATGCATACAACCAACGCCAGATCATCGAAGTCGCGAGCAGCGACGTTACCACGGGTATGAAGTAGAGCGTTCGGTACAGCTTTGCCCATTTCCCTGTCCGTTCCACGAGCACAGACAGGAGCAATGCCAGAAAGACGCCGATGATTACAACTACGGCAACGAAAACAAGTGTATTGCCGAGTGCGGACAGAAATAACGGGTCACGCAGCTGATTGAGGTAATTTTGAAAACCCACGAATGGAGTTTCGCGACGGAGCAGCCCGTACTCCATAAAGCTGATAACGACACTCTTCAGAATCGGATAGTACTGAAACAACAGAAAGAACAGGATGACCGGCAGCATCAGGATAAATGCTGAACGCGAGTCGGACGATGCCCTGTACTTTGGTATTGCCAGACTAGATGCCATATCGGATCGTAATCTCAGTATTATCTTCGGTCATACATTCAAACTTCGCGTACTGATTTTCGCCAACACGGATGTTGCTGAATGAGACGGCGCTTCCGTCTACTGCAACGCCTTCAGCCCGATATCCGTCAGGCAGCATTATCTGACACTGCAAATTGCTCTGCGAACCGACCGTGTATTTCAACACACGAGCCTCGCCGTCGTGTTCAAAATCATACTTGAAGGAACTGCCAGAAACTGGATATGATATCTCAAAGGACGCACTATTCTCGCCAGCTGCCAACCATTTCGGACTGAACCGGACGTGACTAAATTTCGACCGTTGATCCTGGACTCCTGCCAACCCTTCCACAAATGCCCACAACATGGCTGAGGACCCCCATCCGTCCGTCGGCATTGCCTCCGGACTCGTACTGTTCTCAACCGTCGAATGCTCTCCATTCGGGAAATACCAGAGATAAGTCTCTCCAGCTTCCTCAATCATGGTACGATATTTTTCGAGAATACCTACACCATAATCTTCATGCCCATTTTCGAGTGCCGCCCTGGCAAGCTCACCACCCACAAGCGGCATGATTCCACCATTACAATAACTTCCGGGTACCAACTTGTCGTCACCGAACGTACCGTTCGGAAAGGGCGGGTCGATACTATACCAGGCGGCGAACGTATCATTCTCCACCTCACGCTTTCTGTAGGTTCGCACAATGGCATCAGCAATTTCCGGTGTCGCAAGCCCCCTGTTGATATCCATCGGGTTTGACAAGCTCAATTGAGCATCCTCATCCACCCCGTCTATAGATACTTTCGAGAGTTTGAAAAAATGTTTGTAGAACTGTCCATTGAAGAGGAGGTCGTTCGCACGCTGCCGCAGGCCGTCAGCTTGTTCCAGTAGTGCAGACGCCTTTTCCGTGTGTCCACACTCCTGGCAAATTAAAGCAAGGCGCTGAATAGCCTGAAAGACACCCGAGTTGTCTCCATGCATAATGCCCCAGAACGTGTCGTCCGTTATCTGGAAGTTGAGCCAATCATGTTTTCCGGCTGTATAGTCGAAGTCCCAGGTATCGATGGTGTAGGCCCGCTTAACGAGATTGTACCGCGTATCCCAGCGCCATGGATGGCTCGTCGAATACTCGATCGCTTTGCCGAGTGCCGGGATGTGTTTTTCTATCCACTCGTTGTCGCCGTTGGCCTGCCAGGTGTGGAAAGCAGCGTTAACAAGTCGGTATTCGACGTCCGCTTCGACAGGAACGCGAATCCACTTCTCCCAGTTTTCCCGCTCAGAACTACCGGCTGTTGGAAGTTTTGTAACAAAATCGAAGACACGTCCGCTTGCTGACTGGTGCGCAACGAATGCGTCGACAGCACTTCGCATGTCTTCGGCGAAGTACCTGCCACCGCGGACAATGTCTGAATGGTCGCGGATCCAAAGGGCGGCACTATCCGGACTGCGATATCCCGATACTGGCAATCCATCGATCGATAGGCTTATCGTATCTGCAGCAAGGAAAGTATTGATACGATCGCAGAACGATTGCCATCGCCCTGAAGGAGAGCTTACACAGATCAAAGATCTTAACTGTAGAGAGGTGAACGATTTGGCACGAGGCTCTGAGGCTGAAAAGGAGGCACACGATAGCCGTGCGCCTCCCTTCCAATCTACCGAGTTAAACTATCGTCCGAAACGCAGTGTAATCTGATGTACGTTGTCGAACAGCTCCATTCCCGTGAATGCATAGTCGACTCCAACATTCATGTTAGATACTTCATACTGAACGCCGGCTCCAAAGGAATACTTTTCAACCGTTGTATCGACTGCGTCACGTGTCGAGGTTCCCCCGTCGTCAGCGAACGCATAGTTCAGCTTATATCCACCGCGAACGAACAGGATGTCGTAGAGTGAAACTTCGATTCCGCCGAAGATCAACTGCTGCGCGTCTTGAGGTTTCGTTGTATCCAATGACAACATCACTCTTGCTTCTTCGGTATCGTAGGGATAGAACGACGTTCCGACTGAGTATGTCAAAGGAAGCGGATTATCCTGATTAAAGTAGGTAAGTCGTGTTCCAAGGTTGCTGATACGAGATGAGATGACCCAGTTGTACACTCCGATCTGGTAGTTCGAACCAAAATCGAAAGCGACAGCCGAAGCAGATTCCGAATCAATCGTCTCGTTGATAATCTTGACAGTAGCACCGAGTGATAGTCTGTCAATGATATACTTGGAATAAGACAAGCCTACTGCCAGGTCCATAAAGTTAAACGTTTCCGAGGTTCCATCGTCTGTCACGAGCGCATTCAGAATCGGATCAGTATATCCGTTTTCCCGATTTGCAGGGATGTCGGAGACACCGAACGATGTGATGCCCAGCGTAACAGTTCCGATGTTTTCGAAATTGTAACCGATGGCAGCCGAGTAATGGTCGAGGTCCGCAATCCATTTATTGTATGAAAGCGAGGCATCGAACTGCTGTCCTGCACTTAGTGCAGTTCCAGCGGGATTCCAGAACGTCTGGTTCGCATCTCCCATGATGGAAGAAGCGGCTGAGCCCATTGCAGTCGCACGAGCGCCTACTCCGACTTTCAGGAAGGCAGCGGCATTACGTCCCGCTTTTCTCTGTGCGTCAGCAGGCATTGCAGTAATGCCGACCACGATAAGTATGAGTAGTGTCACCCTCGACGTGAATCTGGACACCTGAACCAGGGCCTGTGCCCGTTTTTTGTTATTTCTCAACATAGTTTGTTTCCAAATAGGTTTCATGGTGTCGCGATTATCGAAGGATTGCGAAATGGCCTGTTACCGTGTTACCGCTGTATTCAACGTGATACACGTAAAGCCCACTGGCAACCTCAACTCCGTCTTTTGAGAACAAGTCCCAGGCGAAGCGGCCGTTTGTTGCGCCCGTAGTTTCCGTCTGGAAAATAATCTGACCGGACACGTCCAGAATAGTCAGTGTATAGTCTGCCGGGAGGTTCAAGAAGTTGACAGCGTGACTTGAAGCGTTTGATCGGACGTCGTTCAATCCTGTAATCTTGTAAGGATTGGGTGACACCGTGATCAAGCTTGCCACATCACCAACATCCGCAACCGGCGGAGTAACCGTAAACGGACCACCAATGTTTTTCTCACCTTGGCTTCCTGGTGCAGGATAGTCAGCATTACGAGTCGCGAATCCATAGGTACCGTTCCATGGTGCTCCGAGATTAATCTCGCCATCCGTAGCACCGTTCGCATTTCGACCGTTACGATTCCAGTTGGATGACTCTATGTGTCCAGCACTTACAGCACCCTGGGGGCCTGTATATGAACCCTCTTTGTAAGCGGATACGTAGTACCAGTAGGTGAACCCTGTAATGGCATCCGTGTCTTCGAAAGCGAAGTCATATCCTCCACTCGCGTTAGCATACTGAGCGACATCGCCGACCGGTATTTTTGCGATCAAAGTATACGGACCCCACTCGGACGGTTGATACGTGCCCTGGATATCGCCGGTGAATTCTGCTTCTGCATCGAAGTAGGGATTCACCGCATCATAGACAGATGTTGGTCGCGCACCGACTTCGTGCTGTTGATGATATTTGTCAACAACCCTGAAGCCTTCGTCCAGCCAGTTAGTTCTCTGGAACTGCGCACCACGCCAGATTTTATATCCGTCAACGTCACCGTCAATACCTGTTACGTCGGTCCACTGAATCAGCGCTGTACCATCCTGGGTACTTGTCATTTTCATGTCTGGCGCTGGTGGTCCAGGCATGTCAGCTGAGATATCCCAACCACGATCCCAGGCCCACTCTGCAGCAGCTGCCGCATCACGAAGGCCTTCGAAGCGAAAACCACCGAGAGAGCTATACACAAACGTAATTGACTCACCTACTGCCAGGCTGTATGGTCCATTACCAATTGAAGGATCCTGACCGAACGTATGCGTAAGTGTATGTCCGATTACATCGTAGAAGTCTCCGGAAGCTCTTAACTCATCTTCCCAGACGGGTGCGTTCTTTCCTTTCCCACCCGGTCCGTTACCCAGATCCTGTGCAGCATACTTTACGTCACCGTTAGGTCTGGCAGAAGCATCACCGACAACGAAAGTTGTTACGTCGTCAGCAGTACCTCCCGAGAAGAAAGCGGGGTTAGGATTCAGACTTGCCGTGGTGGCGTCCGCTGAATTCTTTCCATAGTCTTCGTACCAGGTTGCGGTCGCTGAGCGGAATGCCTGTTCCGATTCGTTGAATCCGAACAGGGAATTTTCCCACTGCACCGAGCTGTACCAACCTTTCTGTGCACCTGTACCAATCGGGTGTGTACCGAAGAGAGTCATCTTGTCAGGAGAAGCTCCTGAGATTGCTGAGAAGTCGCCGTCAACAATGGCGCCTTGTTTGACACCCATATATCGGTGGCCCAGCCATACGTCGGTGTAACCTTCTCTGACCCTGAGGTCATTTATTCCAAAGTTACGCTCGCCAGCTGCTGGAGTCGCTCCGGCTGCGAAACGATCTTCCGATGTATTCGGGAACCAGTAAAAGATGTCAAACGGCTCGCCCCCACCATCGGTAGCACCAGCGTAACCAACTGTACGACCAGCGCCGAAACGATTCGATCGGCCAGCAGTCTGGGTAACCCTGACGGCAATTGTTGGCTCAACCCATGCCGCTGATGCAATAGCATCGATAGCATGTCCGGTCGTCTCAACACTTCCGTTCGCGTCGATGTCTACATCACCAGTATTTGTCATTGAGATTTCCAGCGCGACGAAGTCGTTCAGGTTCTGCTCGTTGAGTGTATACTGGTGCGCCCTGATTTTGAAGTCAACACCGATGTTAGTCGGGAAGCCGGCTTCATAAATCAGATGTGTTCTAGAGGCATCAGTGAACCTGGCTTCCCTCTTGTAGTCGCGGGCAGGGTCTCCTGCACCGGCGACAGTCGGGGTGTAGTAGGCGAACGCAAAGCGATCGTCCGTACCAGCACCGGGTTGCAATGCTGCCCCCCATCCATCAGCCTCAAAGGCCGGGAACACGAGACGGCGTCCATCACGCCAGGTGTTTACCAGGTCGTATCCACCTGGCCAGTGTCCACCTGGTTCGAACCAGTTGCCGCCATCCGGACCCAGGGTCAGGAAGTGCAGCGCATCAAGCGATCCACCGAGTGGATCCTCAACGTTGTTGTCTTCTGCCGAGTTTAAGGGTTTGACCGTTTCCCACAATTCACCGGCAACCATATACCCGTCTCCAGGAGTGATAGTCGATGTCTTGTAACTGAGAAGCGATGAAGGTGTTTTTTTGCTCTGAGCATGAGCCGACGTAGTGAACCATCCGGTCACTAGTAACGCCAACCCGAATGCAAAGACCTTTGATAGATCGTACATAATGTCTTTAATCATTTTTTTACCACGCACGAGTTATGGTCGTTCGTTTTCGATTGATTAGCGTTTAGAATCGCAGGCGAGTACCGAAGAAGATTGTCCTCGATGGTCCGTAATAAGCGAAGCCATCTTCGTCAATCAGTGTCCTGCCCGGTACGCCTGTCTCCTGGAAGATTACGTCTGCCCCAGTCTGGGCATTGTTATCGTAGGCGACAATGTTGTCCCGGTCGAACAGGTTGATCACGTCGACATAGAGGTCAACTCCAAAGCGTTGTCTTGGAATATCGAATCGCTTCTCAAGTCGAAGGTCGATCGAGCTATTCGTTGGTCCGGTAAGCAGTTCGCGATCTCGAGGATCGACGTCGACTGCCTTGGGATACAAGAAGCCGCTTTCGATAGTTGCCAGAAGTCCGACAGAGAAGTCATACGGCAATCCAGAAACTGCTCTGATGATTCCGCGATGACGTCTATCGAACCCACCGGTAATGGTAGATCCGCCCCTGACGCTCTGCGGGAAGTTCTGAAAGTCAGCTGCATCATCAAAAGCAATCTGGTTGAATTGCGCACGACATCCTTCTGCCGAGCCTCCGTTTGCCACACACTCGTCGTAAGCAACAGAGTCGAAGTTCAACGTCGTTGCATTAATACCGGTCTGGTTGGCAGTTTCCACCGTAGAGAAGGTATAGGAAGCGGTAACACCGAGTGTTACATCCTTGGTGATCTCCGTTGGTCGGCGGCGAATAACTGCTTCGATGCCTCGCGAATCAGCATAACCAAAATCAGTGCGCCAGGTGTGAGTCGTCAATCCCGAAGGAGCGACAGCACCATCTGGTGTACTGTTGGTTGCCGAGAAGTTAACCGCACCATAGTTGTCGATGGCACGCGCATAAGCATTTACATCCAGACCCCAGCCCTCAGATACTTCCCACTGAATACCTAACTCGAAATTATTCGAGATGATAGGATCCTGCGCCGGGTCATTGTAAGGGATGAATCGGTTGGTAGAGTGGTTACCATCGTAGTTACGGTACAATTCGTTAAACGGTGGCAGCTGCTCTGCATGCGAGAACGAGAAGTACATCGACGCATTCGTACCAATCGGGTGTGAAACACCTACGCTCGGATTAAGGAGGAGATCGAGCGGTACGTCGTCGCCTCTGTTGAAATTATAACGGGCGATATTCTGTCCGGCGAACTGCACCGAATCAATGACAAACGGGAAGAAGTAATCGACTATTTCTTCCGTGTCCCGATTTACAACCTCAGCACGCATACCCAGGTTGACTTTCAAGCCTGCATACTCAATCCTGTCGGAGGCATAGAATCCGAGTTCCCACGGGCTACGATTCCAGTCCGTGACCCTGTATGGTTCGACATCGTCATTCAGGATGGCACCCAGTCCGTCACTTCCGTTGATTGAGTAGAAGTCAAAGCTACGAGCTTTAAACTCTATACCACCCTGGAGGAAATGATGGAAGTTGTACTGATTGACGTAGTCAAGCTTGAATGCCGTAGTGTTTGCTGTCTTTTCTTCGCCAAATGGTGAAGGTTGTGCCAGACGATAACGAGATCCACTCGGTAAGAATAATCCGCTGTCACCAAAGCTATCACTGATCTGAGTCGTGAACATCTTCGGAGCGCTATTATCCCTGTCTGAAGGGTTTTCTACATACGTCGCTGCCGTTGCCGGATCTCTCCAATCGAGGAAATCTCCGTCTTCTCCAGCATCCTGGTAACCATTACCATCATCATCAACATACCCGAGGCGAGTCTGGTTTGACGTTCGGTAAACCTGCGCAGTTACAAAGGACTTGTCATCCAGCACCTGCGTCCATTTAACTGATCCGACAAAACTTCCAGCGTCAGACTGAGCGACACCCTCAAGGTAGAAGCGCCAGAATTCCATGTAGGAAGTATTATTCCAGTTGCCCCAACGTCCCTGATCATCGACGATCGCTACAGCGGTCACTTTCGAATTTTTCGAAACGTTGTACGAACTCTTTAACTGGGCGTTGATCCGTCGACTAAACTGGTTCGGCATGAAGCCTTCCGACTGAAAGAACTGCCCGGAGAATCCAAAGGACCAGTCTTCAGTTATCGATCCACCGACGTTGCCTCGGATGTCATAGTCCGGGCTGTCGCCTGCATTGTATGTAGAAGGAGTCCAGTCGTAGAACCTTAACTTGGCTGCAAGACCTTCGTTTGTCGGGTCGAGAGCCAATGCATCGGAGATAGCTGTTCTATCTGCTGCATAATCCGCTGCGTCTACGTAAAAATCGAGAGAGTCCGGGCCAGGGCGTGAGTGTGACGGTGTCGTTCTGAAAGAAAGGCTTCCCGTTACAGGGCCGCGACCTTCCGCCAGTGTTACGGCAACAACGCCACCTGAGCTTGAAGAGTATTGCGAACTCGATGTCGAGTTCACGGAGACCTCTTCAACACCTTCCGGGTTGACAGTAAGAATTGTCGCACCAGATTCACTGATTCGGTTCGCACTGTGATAGAGGCTACCGTTGTAGCCATCCCCTTCGGATAGAGAATAGAAGGAGTCCGAAACATCAATGCCTTCAATGACGGTCTTGGTCTCAAATCGCCGACTACCACGAACGAATCCGTCAAACGAGTTGGCGGTACGATCGATTACATCCGAAAGATTTGTCACCGGAAGTCTCGCGATTTCTTCGCGCGACACGAGAGCTCTGGAAGATGTTTGGTTCGGATCCACTACGGGACGAACACCTTCAACGACCAACTCTCCGGCCTGGATTACAGTAGAGTTCAAGGTCATGTCGAGAGACGTCGTTCTATCTGACGTAACGCGAATACCTTGAACTACCGATGGTGAATAACCGACAAACAAAAACCGGACGTTATACTCGCCAGGTGTTATCCCGATGATCGTATAGCGTCCCTGGGAATCGGTCGTCGACCCGAGGGTCGTTCCCTCAATGGCAACAGTTGCACCTGGTAAAGCCTCTCCCGAGTCTCCATCAGTCACAACACCGGCGAGTTTCCCTGTTTGGCCGAAGGCCATTCCTGGAATCATCACCAGTAGAAATAGAAATAGCGCTAGCCGCGCAGTATTAGTCACAACACTCTTCATAAGTCGTCCTCCGCTTGAAGTGGACTCTTGTGTTTCTTCTTGATCATTTGCGTCATCTTTTGACGCAAGATTACTGTACCCACTGAGCCTTGACAGCCTGGCACCAGCTTGTTTCACGAGTTCCGCTGTTTCTGCAATTCGTTCTGGCGACGGCTTGGTCTGCGATAGCAGCGCCACGGTGATTGCAGCTTTAGGATGCTTGTGATGATCGAGCACTGGGGCCGAGATGCAAAGCAACTCTTTCTCGTATTCGCCATCAACGACGGCAATACCAGACTGTCTTACCTGCTCAAGTCTATTGTAGAAACTGTCGCGATCTGTAACCGTCGCTTCGTTGAAAGCCTCCAGTCCGTGTGCATCTAACAAGGCATCTACTTCAACTCGCGGTGAGAATGCCAGCATCGCCACACCTGTTGCGGTGCAATGTGCTGGCGCTCGGTTACCAAGTTTTCGTACTGCCGTGATCGATCGCGGACTTTCAACGCGTCGGGTGTAAATCACCGCGCCTTCTTCCAGATGTGCAAGAAAAACCGTTTCACCACATGCCGATGCAAGATCACGCATGGGCTCATAGGCCTCTCTATGAAATTCAAAACCATCCAGGTAGTGACTGCTTAGCTCGAGCATTATCGAGCCCAGGCGATATTCACCTTGACCATTGGAAAGGACTGCACGACGTGTCTCCAGCGTCGATAAAATCCTGTAAAGAGATGTCTTCGGAATAGAAGACAACTTGACCAAGTCAGTCAAGCTTAAGCTTCCATGCTGTGCCAGCAGACTTAAGACCTGAAATGCTCGATCAATTGACGGAACCCTGTACCGTTCGGCCATACACACCACATAAGTTTCAAATACGGAACCATGTTCCAAATGATATATCAAGTAACGGATTGACCAGTCGTAATGTCAAGTACAAAATGATAATGACAAGAAATAAACATGTACTATTTATAGGGAAACAACGACGTTTTCGCGCCGCGCACGCTCCGCGGCAAAAACCATTCGATGAGATTCAAGGGTTGCATTCGCACCCGAAACAATCAAGTCCGGATTGTTGTCACGCAAGGCATTAACGACGGAATCAATGAGATGATAATCTCCATAATGATGACCAGTCAAAGCCGTCTCCACATTGTCGTGAATAGTTTCGTACGTCACTTTCTCGGTCATGAAATCAAAATGGCGGAGCCTTGGTGATGTCATCTTCGTAACGCCATCCATCTCTTCTCTATCGCCGACGTTCAGATAGATTTCTCCGCGCGTCCCAAATATGCGTGTCTTCCGACCACCCACATTGTTGAATGCATTGACGGAGAAGGTTGCCGTCCTGCCTCCGCGGTAGCTCATAGACACTACCTGATTATCTACGACGTCATTATCACATAGATACGCGCAGCGGCCATACGGTCCCGTACGAAGTGCCTCAATCACCGTTTCCTCCGTTACAACAGGGGTCAAAATGTCGACCGGCCATCCCAACTTGCCCTCTTTGACAAGATTCAAGTACAGTTTGGGCGCCGAGTATGGACAACTGGATTCTACATCACAATCCAGACAGCGATCTGCTGCTCCCTCGGGTTGATTCTCTGGTTTGAAATGATAAAGTCCGCCGAATGAGGCTATCGATTCACACGATTCGCCCATTATATAATGCAGCCAGTCGAGATCGTGACACGATTTGGCAAGAAGAAGTGGCGCTGAGATTTCTTCATTCCGCCAGTTGCCGCGAACAAATGAATGTGCCTGATGCCAGTACCCGACCGGTTCGAAGTGCTGAACCGATACAACATCTCCAACAGCACCGCTACTAATAAGCTCTTTCACTCTGGCAGTATGCTTCGTGTACCTGAGAATGTGGCACACGGCAAGTGTGACCTTGTTGTCGTTCGCAGCTTTCGTGATTCGCTCACACTCAGCCTCGGTCGGAGCCATCGGCTTTTCGAGGAGGATATCGTATCCCCTGTTCGCAAACGCAACGGCCGGATCCGCGTGCATTCTGTCTTGCGTCGCGATCACGACGAGATCAGCAAACTTTTCGCGCGCGGCTATTTGCTTCCAATCGACAAACAATAATTCGTCAGGTACAGCATGCAGATCTTGCATCATCTGACGATATGCTTCGCGGGGCTCAGCAACAGCTATCACCTTCATCCTGTCCGGATGTTCAAGTGCATAGCCGGCATATGTCATTCCTCTGCTTCCGGCCCCTACAATAATTACTTTGAGCGGATCCAATCCTTCACCTCTACAACTCCACAGACTGTTGACTCAAAGTACACGAGTCCAGGTACTGGATGCAACCTCGGGTTCACCAATGAAACGGGTGAGTTGTGGATTATGAGTTATGGCGATCGGCGGTCAGTTTAGGTTTTGAGTTATTAGTGATTGGTTATTGGTTGACCGGACGCGTAAACTTTCCGTCGTTGTAGGCTCGGTGGACGCCGAATCTAATATTTGGTACTTTGGATTCAGCCCTCGCGACATCGTATCGCGGAGGTAATGATGGATCGGCGCGTCATCGCGCCAGAATACAAGGTGATAGAAATCGACAACGTTGATTCGAGGAGATTGATAGGTGGTGTCGAGGCGGGCGGCACCAAATTCGTATGTGCCATCGGGCACGGAGAAAGCGCAGAGATTCTGGAAAGGCAAGAGTTCGCCACCGGACGTGACCCTGCTTCTGTGATAGCTGCCGTCGGCGACTGGTTTGACGAACAACAACGAAAACATCACGGCCTTTCGGCGATGGGCATCGCATCGTTCGGACCCGTAAGCCTTGACCCATCATCTTCCAACTATGGCTGCATCACGTCCACTCCAAAACCAGGATGGATGAATACGAATGTAGCCGGTTATTTTGCGAACCGATTTTCGGGACTGCCAATCGGCTTCGACACGGACGTAAATGGCGCAGGGTTGGCAGAACACCTGTGGGGAAACGCGAAAGATTTACGTGACTTCCTCTACATAACCATGGGCACGGGAATCGGAGGCGGTGGAATGTCTGGCGGATCACTACTCCATGGCCTTGTTCACCCAGAAATGGGTCATCTCTTGATCCCCCCTATTCCCGGAGACGAGTTCGATGGAATATGCCCGTACCATGGTCGATGCTGGGAAGGCCTGTGTTCAGGTCCGGCGATAAAAGCAAGAACTGGTATCGATGCGAGTAACCTGCCAGCTGACCACAAGGCGTGGCAACTGGTAGCGCAGTACACGGCTCTTGCTCTCGCGAATCTTATTTTTACCCTGTCGCCGTCGCGCATTATCATCGGTGGTAGCGTACGCAAGGGTGGCCTGATCGGAGAGGCAAAGTTTTTCGAGATGATCCGGCAGGAAACCGTCGCGTCTCTTGGCAACTACATTCAGCATGCCGTATTTCAGGGAGGAATTGACGAGTACATTGTCCCTCCACGGTTAGCAGACAACGCTGGAGTAGCCGGCGCAATCGGACTCGGAAAGCTTGCACTGGATGGCCCTCGCACTCCGGTTTGATGTTCTCCTAAACCGACCAACAAGTAATCGAATAATTTACTGACAGAATTTTTGCGGATATGTCAACGACACCAACGCCAGTAAAAATCACGTCCACCGAGGAGTTGGATGACTTGCTGTCTCATCCGCAGCAAAGAGTGGTCGAGATGATGCGTCGTTTGCCGGGCGACATAATTATCCTTGGCATCGGTGGAAAAATGGGTGTGACCCTGGGCCTCCAGGCCGTCCGGGCCAGTAAAATTGCTGGCGTCAACAGGTCCATCTACGGAGTATCGCGATTTTCGGATGCCGCAGCCCGTGAGCAGCTTGAACATGCAGGGGTCAAGACGATCCCTTGCGACCTCCTGGACCCCGGCTCGGTCGATAAATTACCTGATGCACCCAACGTGATTTTCATGGCAGGCCGAAAATTCGGGACCAGCGGTAGCACAGAATTAACCTGGGCAATGAATACCATCGTACCTGCCATCGTGAGTCGAAAGTTCAAGTCCAGCAGAATCGTTGCCTTCTCGACCGGTTGCGTCTACCCGTTTGTCTCTCCGGTGACCGGAGGTTGTACTGAGTCAACTCCGCCATCACCTGTCGGTGAGTATGCCCAATCCTGTCTTGGAAGAGAACGTATTTTTGAACACTATGCGATTGCCAACTCCACTCCCGTGAACATCATCCGGCTTAATTATGCCGTCGAATTGCGCTATGGCGTTTTGCACGACATAGCATCCGCTGTTTGGAGATCCGAACCGGTGAGCCTGGCTGTCGGGTCGTTCAACATGATCTGGCAGGGAGATGCTAACGCCATCGCGTTGCTTCAGCTGGAGAACTGCAACTCACCGGCTCGCATTGTCAATCTCACTGGACCGGATATCCTGTACACGCGGGAAGTAGCCGAACAATTCGGTCAACTTCTTGACAAGACTGCTACTTTTAAAGACCATGATACCGGGTCGGCATATCTCAACAACGCATCCGGAACGCTGGATAAATTTGGAGGCACCTCTGTCGACTCCGCCACACTTGTCAAGTGGAATGCTGAATGGGTTGCCATGGGCGGTCAGTCACTTTCAAAGCCAACACACTTTGAGGTGAACGATGGATCATACTAAATCACACGCCACTCTAAGTGACGATCTGGCAAGACACCTCAACTCAGGATCGGTCATCCCGGCAATGCCTCTCGCGCAGGACGAGCACCGGGAGTTTGATCCGCTCTACCAGAGAGCGTTGATCCGGTACTATATCGACGCTGGTGCTGGAGGACTTGCGGTGGGCGTGCACTCTACACAGTTCAACATCCGGGACAAGGACGTTGATCTTTATAGACCGGTTCTTGATTTTGCATCAAAATCAATAGACGACTGGCACCAGCGTGATAAACCTTTCCTCAAGATCGCAGGTATTGCTGGCGAGACATCACAAGCACTTGAGGAGGCAAACACAGCTGTAAATTGTGGCTATCATTTAGGCCTGCTTAGCCTGGGCGCATTCAAAAATGCCTCCGTCGACGAGCTTATTGACCATGCGACCATTGTAGGTAATGTAATCCCACTAATGGGTTTCTATTTGCAACCGGCAGTCGGTGGCCGCCTTCTACCCTTCGACTTCTGGAAACAATTTGCTGCGCTACCCGCCGTTGTCGCCATCAAGATATCTCCTTTCAATCGATATCAGACCCTCGATGTAGTTCGTGGAGTAGCCGCATCTGGCCGGGCAAGTGAGATTGCATTGTATACAGGCAACGACGACAATATTGTAGCAGACCTCGTAACACCTTTCAATGTCGACAGCCCATCAGGACCTATTACATTAAGATTCTCCGGCGGACTATTAGGGCACTGGGCTGTCTGGACGAATCGTGCCGTCGAGCTGTTTGAAGAAGTCAAGCTGGCCAACATGGATCCGTCGCTTTTACCTACCCTTCTACAAAAAGGTGTTCGAATTACAGACATGAATGCTGCCCTGTTTGACGTCGCGAACAATTTTCATGGATGTCTATCCGGGATTCACGAGGTTCTTCGGAGGCAGGGATTGCGACAATCTGCGTTGTGTTTAGATCCGAATGAGACTCTATCTCCCGGGCAGCTAGACGAGTTAGATAGAGTGCGTGCTGCTTACCCCGAGCTGATCGATGACGACTTCATTGCTGCCAACCTTGAGCGTTGGCTTAAGTAAGCTGATAATTGCCATGCCTGACTCAACAACACTTTTGCAACAGCTGGTCAAAATCGCCAGCATCAATCCGACGACGCAGCGAGAGGGCGACGATCCCGGCCTTTTTGGCGAGTTAGCAATTGCACGTTGGCTCGCAGGCTATCTTTCGGACGCCGGTTTTGATGTGCAGCTCCAGTATGCGCACGAAGATCGACCGAATGTAATCGCCGAATACCGCGGTAACCACGCAGCCGACGTTCCAGCTCTTTGCCTTTGTTCTCATCTCGATGTCGTCCCTGTCGGTGGGATGACAATAGATCCGTTCGGAGGCGATATCCGCGACGGTTGCATCTGGGGCCGGGGTTCAGCCGATCCCAAGGGATCAGTGTCAACAATGATTACCGCAGCAATCAAGGAAATCGCGGACGACTCAACACTAACACCTCCTCTTTTACTCCTTTTTACCTGCGATGAAGAAACCGGTTTTAGTGGCGCCAAATACTTTGTCGGCAACGAGCATAATGACATCGGTGGAGCTGTTATCGGAGAGCCGACAGGGTGCAGATTAGTAACCGGTCACAAAGGCATCTACCGAACGACAATTGATATCATCGGGAAGGCTGCTCACGCCGCCATGCCGGACCAGGGTGTGAATGCCATCTATCAAATGTCAAAATTGGTATTGGCGATCGAGCAGTTAGCCAACACTTACAGAAGTCGGGAGCCTCATCCGAGACTTGGAACACCCACGTTGAATGTCGGCACGATAGCTGGCGGCGTTGCCGTCAATAGCGTTCCCGATCATTGTACTATTGAGATCGACAGGCGGACGTTGCCAGGTGAACGAGAATCGGATATTTCTGCCGAGCTGCGTCAGGTTATTGACGATCTACCGTTCCATGAAAACATCAACCTGCGGCAACCGTACCTCTTTGCTCCCGGGTTCGAAACTCCAGAAGGATCATGGTCTGAACTTGTCACGAAATGCCTGAGCCAACCCTCAGGATATACTGCCCCATACGCGACTGATGGGGCCGTCCTGCAAGATGGAGGAATAGATTGTGTCGTGTTTGGTCCGGGTGAAATGGCAGCAGCCCACACACGGGATGAGCACGTCGCGCTGGAACAGTTGGACCTCGCTGAAGATGCGTACAGAAAAGTAATCCGCGCCTTCGGCGTCAGGCCGTTAAAGAACTAAAGATCGAAAGCGGCTACTCTTTGGTAACCTCTTCCTCCCAGTACCGAAGCTTCCCGACTCCGGGTTTGTCTGGGCTTCCGTCGAAGGCTAGGCCGAACTCTGCAGGAAACTGTTCATGCAACACTCGGTCGCCCTTCTTTATTTTAACGGCTCCTGTTACCGCGTAGTGAATGGAGTTGGCATCTTCAACAACAAACAGATGGAATGCGTCTGTCTCGAAGTCATCATAGGTCGCCTTCCCTGAATCATAGTCATACATTGGCCGGCGCCAGTCCCGAAAGAGTTCTGCCTCCATGTCCAGTTTAGCACCAACAAGGTAAGTCTTGCCACGCTGTTCGATTTCGACGGCGACGGCACTCGCATTGCTTTCGACATTTGCCATTTTCACTGAAGCCGCCAACACCGCCGGATCGTCGTCCGGACCAATCGGAATAAGAATCGTAGTAAAGCGCTGAATATCATTTCGATATCCGTGTCGCCCTGTAGCCTGATAAATGAACTCTTCGTCCTGCCAGTATCGTTCTTGCTTTCCTGTTCCTTCTTCCAGTTGCGCGTCCTCAGGAAAGACGATGAGAAGGCGTTCCGGACCAGTAACGTCGAGTCCTCGCAGGGAGTCATAAGCGGTGACATACCAGCCGTTACCCTGGTCGAGAATCTGTCGCGTGTGCCACATGTTCGCCATTGTCAAATAACCCGGGTCAGTAAACTTGACAGCGTCGAAGACCACGAACCAATCGAGATCTTTCACATAGTTGACAATTCGATCAGCCTCATACCCCAAACGGCGATCAATAATTCGCGTCCGCGTCATGTCGTATTTATCGAGGGTAAGAAAATCAACTTTTTTCGTCTCAATATCCTGGTAAGCACCGGAATTCCGAAGGAAATCGATGAGTGACTGACCCTCCACGGCGGAATAGTCTGGCGAAGCATACCGATACTCACCATCGTCCTGGCCCCATGCAATTTTGCCATTCCTGACGACTACACGGTTATGGAAGTAGTCAGCACGGAAGGCACCATAAGGTCCGCTCGGCATGTAGTCGCGGTAACCGCCATCATGCAGGAGGAGAGAATTATTCTTCATCAGCATGACGACACTGTTCTCATCCGAATGTCCGTGATGCATCTTCTCCTCCTCTACAGGAATCGTGGTACGCAGGTATTCTCGAAACAACCATCCTCCATCACCTTCATCCCGGTAGTTATAGAGCATATACGTACTATTCTTGTCCCATCCATCTCGAAATACGACCTTTTTCCCGACGATGTCGTCGAGTATTTCTTCTGACGATGACGTTGGCACTTCGGCCGTCAGGCTAAAGTCTGCCCAGAGAAACGCATCTGACAGGCAGAGTGCAGTAAACATGTTTTTCTGGTCGGGCATGGGGTCGAGATACCACCTGAAATATTGAGCAGCTGCCCACCTGTAGCGCGGGTCCTTGTTCACGGCTGCAGCCTTCTCGAAGAACGGGATCATCCTGTTCCATGCCGCTCCCCAACCAGCATCTCCAAAATCCGGTACAAGCCCTGCCGGACTGATGAGCTTGAGGAAATACTCAAAGTAGTAGTGCATCACCGGAGACCGGTAGAGACTTTCATCTTCGCGAACGTTTGACGCATATCCCAGTAGCGAGTACAGCCAGATGGCATGATACCCGGTTGCATCTTCGATCTCCCACTTGCCCCAATTGTCGTCGGCAATAGCCTCGCCAGCCATCTTCCATATCTTCTGTCGGGGATGGTCGGGCATTACTTTCGCAACATAGGTCATTGCCTCTGCCCGTAGCATGGCTCGATTCATCGGGCCCCATTCCTGGAAGTTGACGAGGTAATCTGCACTCTCGCCGATCCAACCGTCGAGAATATCCCGTTCACTCATAGACAACTGGTCGTTCTGAATGAGTGCTTCATAGGCATGAACATATTTGCCAAACGTAAAAATATTGGGGAGCACGGGCAGCTTATCACCATACTCGTCTTTAGTCGTGTGGAAATCTGCCGGGTAGAAGTCTCGATAGTTGCCGTAATACAACAGTAGCTCTTTCGCACGCTGCAAATATTGAGCGTCGCCAGTAATCTTGAATACGTTAACGGAGAGCGATGCCAGGTATACGTCGTTTGCGGGAGGGTTGTACCCGAATACATAGTCCAGGTCGATGTTATCTTTGTAGGCAGCCCTGGCCGTTTCGACAGAAGCCCAACCCGAATCGGCAGCGCCCATGATGTAGTCCAGATATTCCTGCTGAGTGACCGCGTTGTCGTTTTCGACCCTGTTCATTTGACCCGATACCGGAGTTGCAACCGCACACAATAGAGTTGCGAAGTAGACTATTTTGGAAATTTCTGAGAAAGTCATGAAACGATTTGTTTGGGTTGTCTGGGACCAGGATTGTTCGTGGACAAGATTAGAACGGAGATAGCGCGGGTTCGTCCTCAGATGTAATCTGCGACAGAAGTGCCCGGGTCTCCTCTTTCAATTGATCGACTGAACGAGCGTCCCCATCCAGGAGTTTAACGAGCCACTCCTTACCCAGACGAACGTGGTTGATTTCATCCGACCAGTCGTGATCCGCGAAGAGTTGAGATCGATCGTCTCCCGCCGCTTCGTATTCTTTAAAACGAGGTTTCTTCCGCGGCATATAGTGCGGCTCGAGAACCAGAGTAAGGTAGCATATTCGATGGAGCAGCGGCATGGACAGCGAGTTGATAAAAAGCTGTTGGTTGCATCGATCCGGCTCCATTCCGAGTTCCTTCAACCGGACAGCACCAAACTGGGAATGTCGACATTCATCCCAGAAATGTCTGGCGAAATCATGAATGAAATCTCCTGACATATCATGTTCAAATGCGTCGTACAGGATGGAAGCCAGCATTCCGGCTGCGTAGATTTCGTTGAAGAATATCTTGAATTGTTCAACCAGAGCATCTTCATATGGAAGCTCTATTTTTTCGCTATGCGGTGTTAGAGGTTCATCAGAGATTCGATCGTCGAAGATGAGTCGGTCCGGCGTTTGAAACTGCCCGTAGTGTTCCGGTTTCGGATTAAATCCTGGTGGGTTGATCGTCACCATCAAACCGCCAATTTCAGTCAGGAGATTCCTGAGTGACGACTCCCACGCTGTTGATCGCTCGGGATTCGGGTCGGCCTCTGTAATTTCTTTCGCCCATTCAATCTGTTCTTCGATTTCGGGGATTATTCGCCTGAGCATCCTAACGTCGTAGGCGTTTGCCGCTGAATCGGCAAGGTCCAGCGTCTCGCGATACAACTGCAAGAGTTCCGATTTAAGAACGAAGTAGGAGCCTCGGAAAAATGCATACTCATCTGGAGCGTGCATCGTAAGCTCAACAAATTTTATCAGCGCAGGCTCGAGGGATACGCTTGATTTCCCCCCGCGCAGAAAACCGAGTCGCTCATGAATCCACGTCATATGTTCCGCATGGGTCCAAACATGGTATCCGATCGAATGCCGCTGTTCGTAAGAGGCTGTCCGAAGAAACCAGGCTGACAAATGTTTAATCGATTGCTGTTCGATGTACGCAAGCCTGCGTAGTCTGTCGGTCAACTGAAACACACCTAATCCTTTATTCCCCATAGTCTCTCCTACCAGTTGATGTTTCTGTTCCTGTTATTCTGGTTGTGCGAAGTAACACGAATCGAATAAATGTAAACGGAATCGAGTTGAATAGTTCTCCTGTACATGATTTATCGACAGATAAATCATACACCGTTTCAATGACGAAACATGAGGCGGTATTTCCCATCTCATCGGGGTGAATCGTTTTGACCTGGACAGGTCGACACTAAACGTCTACAAGCTCGTACCTAACTTCTACCATCCTGAATCAAGTGGACCGAATCATGAAATTGAGGTTTCCAAAGGAGTCGTTGCGACGTAGTAGATATGCAGGAGTCGTATTCTTCGCGCTTGTTGCTACGGCCTATCCAAGTGCCGGTCAGTCCCTTGACCCGGATTTGCTCGAAATGACACTCTCTGAAGAGCGAGCATCCATCATAGATATGCGGCGAGATCTTCATCGGCATCCGGAGGTTTCTGGTCAGGAGGCACGAACGGCACGCGTGGTAGCGGATTTCCTGACATCGTTGGGCCTGGAGGTAACCACAGGGATAGGCGGGCATGGTGTCGTCGGGATCTTGACAGGAGAAAGACCGGGACCGGTAGTCGCCTACCGTGCAGACATGGATGCAATACGTAGCAATGCGCGTGACCCTGTGACTTTCGCTTCAGAAAATGCCGGCATCCGGCATATATGCGGGCACGACATTCATACAGTTGTTGGTCTTTCGGTTGCCATGGTTCTGGCAGCCCAACGAGACCGGTTGCCGGGGACGGTGAAATTTATTTTTCAACCGTCGGAAGAGAATATTCAAGGAGCGCGTGCAATGATAAGGAGTGGAGTATTACGTGACCCCTCGCCGAAGGCGATTTTCGCGATGCACAGTGCACCGATGGAGGTCGGCACTGTTGGTGCTGTTCCGGGATTGGGCCTTTCTGGTTTTGACCGGATCTCGATAAGTGTTTCGGGCCGAGGTCGGTTGGAAGACATAGCCAGGCAACTATCGCGAAGCATCGAAGCAACAAGTACAGTGGGTCCACCGGGATCGCCGCGGCCAAACGATGGGACTTTTATATATGCGAATTCGTTTGTTCGACCGGTTGAAGGTGGTTCAAAATGGCTGGTGGTCGGTACTATCAAAGCATCCGGTGATCGAGAATATGCCTCTGCGAAATCGGAGGTAGAAGAGGCGGTAAAGGCACTCAATGGTAGTGGTGTCACGGTGGATCTTGACTACACCGATCGGGAGCTGCCGGACATGGTAAACGATGTCGGCCTTGTCAACGAGTCGATTCCCGCACTGCGCGCGATACTGGGAGACGCCAACGTTCCGGTTGTCACATCTGTCAGTCCGTATTTTGGGGAGGACTTCGCATTTTTTCAGCAGAAGATTCCTGGAGCAATGTATTGGCTGGGAGTATCTAACAGCGCGCGGGGTACGCGGGGTGTTCCGCATGCACCCGATTTCGTAGCGGACGAAGAGTCAATTTTTGTTGGCGCCCGCGCAATGTCTGCTGTGCTTTGGAACTACCTCGAAACGAATGGCTCGGAAAATGATGGGATGTAGGTTAGATCCAAACATATCCGGAAATCGTGCTGCGGTGCCTCTATTTCCGGGGACGGAGACGCGACTATTAGTGCTTTAGTTTATGGCGTTGGAGCGAGTATAAATTGTGCCGAAGCGGCGGGGGTTAAGCAAGCCTCCTGCGACTGTTGAATAGAGCCGATGCGGCAGGGGGCCACCAAACCGACTGCGAGGATTGATTTAACCCGGTGCGGCAGGTTTGGTCAAACCTCCTGCGACTGTTGAATAGAGCCGTTGCGGCAGGGGGCCACCAAACCTCCTCCCCGGTTGCAACTTAACTCATGGCGAACCTCCTTACTAAATAAGAAAGTGCTAGATTAATCCTAGAAAGTTTCCTAGGATATTTTCTAGATTATTAACCAGGCAGTTTGTTGGCCGGACAAATCCATTTCGAGACTATAATATTGGTTGGATATCTTCCACCTATCTTGACGAACATTTAGATTGGTCCACCTCGTCGGTAGCCACCTCCGGCTACTAACGTCACAGAATTCCTCACAATTATGAAACTCAAGACGGTTGCCAAAGGAATCACCATTGCGGTTGCCGGTCTTTTTTTCATGTCCCTGGCGCTGACCCTTCCGCTGAGATGGATCAACCCCGTTACGACTGCCTTCATCCTGCAAGACTCTGAGAGATCGGGGCGCGGAGAATGGACTCCTATAGAACGCATCTCTCCCTATATGCAGATTGCCGTCGTTGCTGCCGAAGACCAAAAATTTCCCATGCACCACGGGTTTGACTTCGAATCCATCTCGGATGCCCTCGCAGACAATTCCGGACCCCGTCGAGGAGCCAGCACCATCAGTCAACAGCTTTCCAAGAATCTTTATCTGTGGCCGGGAAAAAATCTGTTCCGGAAAGGCGTCGAGGCATATTTCACTTTTCTTTTGGAGACTTTTCTCCCTAAAAAACGAATCCTCGAAATATATCTCAACGTCATTGAGTTCGGACCCGGTATATATGGTATCACTGAAATTGCACACACTACCTTTGGCAAGACACCAGCTCAGTTGACTGCCTGGGAGGCTTCGCTGATTGCGGCTGTTCTTCCTAACCCCAAGCGGATGTCGCCGGCACGCCCTTCGGACTACGTTATCAGTAGGGCTGCCAAAATAGAAAATGCAATCCGCTATCTCGGTGGGCCATCTTACCTGGCTGACATGTAGCGGCCAACAACCAGGCTGACTTTTTCAATGAACTCTTTAACTTTCCACCTAACAATCGTTGTCCTCCTGACAATGTTCTCTGCCTGCACGACGGCCAGGATCAACAGCAACTCCGCAACTATTCCCGAAATGGTCATCGGAGATTTTCACGATGACTACGGCTCAGCATATTCTATTACCGAATCCCGATGGACCCACGACAGTACCTATCGATACAACATTCTGGAGTGGTATCCGAAACAACAATTTGTAATTGCCAGGAACGACTCACTTAACCCTGTCGACGCAAATCTGTTCACGCGCATTGACTTTGTTCCACTCGATAACATGGAACCCTGGAAGTGGGCATACTGTCTGACCGCCTACGATGCTCCGTCACCAGAATCGGCTGCGGCAACATCAGCAAATGCTGCATCTCCTCGAGATGGTTGCAATGGGTTCCCATTCACTCGCATGCAGCCAGCGAAGTAATACATTCCCAATAATCCGAGACTTTGATTATCAAGAATTCCACCATGTCAAACCAGTCTGACGTGTCCGTCACCTTCCTTGGTTGTGGTGACATGGCTCGTCATCATATCAAAAACATTCTGTCTGATAGATCGGCAACGATTCCGGTTGTATTTGAACCCTCGCAGCATGCGTATCACCGCCTCATGGATATTTTCAAGTCGGCAAAGGTCAAGCCACCTCGCAATGCCCCCACCCTGGACGCCTTACTTAATGAACACGCCGGTGAATTAGACACTGCGTTCGTTTGTAGTCCCCATTCGTTCCATCATGATCAGACGGTAGCCTGCCTCGAGGCGGGACTGGATGTATTACTCGAAAAACCGATGGTGACTACCGCCGCAGAAGCGGAGAGTCTTATCAAAACGCGAGACGAAACGGGTTCACTTCTTGTCGTGGCGTTTCCAGGAAGTCTGTCCCCCGAAATTAGAGAAGCAGCTAGAATTGTCAAGTCGAAGAGCGCCGGAAAGCTCCTTGGAATAAGTGCGACGGTCTGGCAAAACTGGGGTACGAATACGGCCAATACCTGGCGTCAGAATCCGGCTCTCTCAGGAGGAGGGTTCCTCTTTGATACCGGGGCCCATATGCTTAATACCGTAGTCGATATTGCGGGAGAAGAATTCACAGAAGTCGCGGCATTCTTCCGACCAAGTCCGGTGTCGGTGGAATATTCAGGTGTGATACTCGGTCGCCTTGCAAACGGTGCGCAAGTCACCATGCACGGATGCGGAGAGACCATTGAGGCGTGTGACTCCGACGTCAAAGTATTTACCGAGAACACTATTCTGACAACGGGCGTCTGGGGACGCTACCTCAAGATACAACAGCGCAATCCAAAGAGAACCACTGATTTTAAATCTAAAGACTCCGGCGATGTGTGGACCCAATTTCTGGCCGTGCGTGACGGTCGAACTCCCAATCCATGTCCTCCGGAAGTGGGATTGCGAATGGCAAAACTCTGGGATGCCATTCGTGCCTCCTCAGAAAATCACGGACACCCGGTCGTCCTGTAACCGAACACTTTCTACCCGAGCGATAAGAATGACAACAGCTCCTCGCATTACCATCTGGAATGAGTTCCGACACGAAAAGTTGAACAATGTCGTTCGAAAGATATATCCTGACGGCATACACGAGGCGATTGCACAACCTCTACGCGGCCGCGAATTGATGGTCGAAACTACGACGCTCGATGACGACGACCAGGGTCTGAGTGAGTCCATCTTAGCTAACACCGATGTTCTTTTCTGGTGGGCTCATATGGCACACGACGAAGTGGATGATTCCGTCGTTGACCGGGTGCATGAACGTGTGCTCGCTGGAATGGGACTCGTAGCTCTCCATTCTGCACACCATTCGAAAATTTTCAAGCGCCTGATGGGCACGTCATGTAGTCTTCGATGGCGAGAGTCGAACGACACGGAACGAATCTGGGTCGTGAAACCCGGGCACCAGATCGCCGCCGGGCTCGATCCATTTTTCGAAATACCCGAGACAGAAATGTATGGTGAGCATTTCGATATTCCGGTACCCGATGAGCTGGTCTTTATCAGCTGGTTCGAGGGTGGCGAGGTTTTTCGCTCCGGCTGCTGCTTCCATCGAGGACAGGGCAAGATCTTCTATTTCCGCCCGGGACATGAAACCTTGCCAGTCTATCATAACACAGATGTAAAACGTGTCCTCTACAATGCCGCGTTGTGGGCCAAACCAACTTCGACCGTGCAGTATCCCTACACCAGAGGGCAGGCTATCCATTCAAAATCTCGAATGAAGTAAAACGGAGTGCCCTAAGCATTCTTTATGCAACATTTCTTTTGCGGGTACGAACTCCAAAGATTGTAAGCTCACAGGTGGGGTTGCCGATTCGGAATCGACGCTACAAAGCAATTTTGAATACGGTCACCGATGCTTAGCTTAGCTCCCGCAGCCCAATTCAGCACTATTCAAACGAATCATAACACATCCTCCCCCGGGACCTATGAGATTACCGATACTGCTTTTGTCCGCCACGTTATTCTTCTCTCAGTCTGACACAGCATCTGCGCAATCTTCCCGTCCAGCTATCAATCAGATCGACGAAGTTGTTGCAGTATTCGTTGAGAATGCTCCGCGAGTCGATGGAGTTCTTGATGATGAGGCATGGAAATCGATTGAGCCTATTACCGACTTCCTCCAAATTTGGCCAGACGATGGGGCACCAGGTACCGAGCGATCCGAAGTACGAATAGCTTATGACCGGGACAATCTGTATTTCGCTTTCAAGTTTTACGACAAGAATCCCCACCTGATCAGGGCAAAGAACCTGGAAAGAGGCGGCCGAAACGATCGCGACGATCACGCTTACATCGCACTCGATACATATTTGGATAAGCGCAATGCCTATCTGTTCGAGATGAACGCGCTCGGCACGCAGGACGATGCAACGATCACTGACGAGGGATTGACGATCGACAGTTTCTCCTGGGATGCTGTTTTTCGAAGCGAAACAGTAATCGACGATGAGGGCTGGACGATGGAAGTTTCAATTCCCTTTCGTCAGCTGCGGTTTCCCAAGGGTGACGATCTTGAATTCGGATTGATGATTTCACGCATGGTAAACCGGAAAAACGAACGCGTAATCTGGCCGCACATTGGACTTGAATTCGGCAGTTCCTTCACCGCGCTGGCAGCTGTTTCTCAATATGGAAAGCTAACTGGCCTGAAAAACGTAAAGCGTGGAAAAAATATTGAGATTAAGCCTTACGTGATATCTGGAGCTCAGAGAATTCGCGACGACCTTGCAGTGGAAGAAACTGATGACGACGTCACAGCGGATATCGGCGTCGACGTAAAATACGGCGTCACCTCCAACCTTACTCTGGACCTCACTGTAAATACGGACTTTGCTCAAGTAGAGGCGGACAATGTTCAACTAAATCTTTCCAGGTTTAGCCTGTTCTTCCCTGAGAAGCGAGAATTTTTTCTCGAACGAAGCGGCCTCTTTGAACACGGTAATTCTCAGTCGACTCAAACGTTCTTTTCACGACGAATTGGACTTAGCGACCAGATTCTAGCCGGTGGTCGCGTTACTGGCCAGATCGGGCGCTTTTCCGTTGGACTGCTGAACATAGAAACCGGCGACGAATTTGGTGACATCTTCGGTTCGAACTCAACTAACAACGCCGTGGCTCGAGTTCGCTCCAATATCATCCCGAGAGGAACGGCGGGAGCAATATTTACAAACCTGAGTGAAGGCGGATTCTATAACCGCGCAGGCGGTGTGGACGCTCAATACAGATTCTGGAGCTCAAGCGAAGTAACAGGTTGGTACACGCAGATGTGGCAGTCCGGTGACACGCTCGATAGTTCAGCCGGTCACGTCTCTGCAAGACTTCAGAACAACCTCTACGGCGCCCGCGCGTCGTTTACCAGCGTGGGGGAAACATTCAACCCTCTGCTTGGCTTTGTCCGTCGGAGGGACATGAGACAGTACAACGTTCGCGGACAATACACTCCGGTCGTTACCATCGCTCAGCTGCCAATGATTCGTCGGCTCTACTTTCAGACTGAATACGAATACATCGAAGGCCAGGATGGCGGGAAACAATCAACTGACTTCCAGTTCGAAACGGGAGCTAATTTCAACCGGCGAGATGAGGTTGGTTTCGAGTTTCAGCGCAGTTTCGAACGGCTTGAATCTGCATTTCAGATTCGACCTGATGCGACCATCCCCATGGGTGATTACACATTTAATTCTGTCCGGCTCAGCGGATCTACAGATTCAAGTCGCCGAACGTTCGGATCGGCTAGAGTCTCAACTGGTCAGTTCTTTCACGGTACACGCACAGACATAAGTGGATCGCTCGGATTCCGCCAGTCTCGGCATTTGCAACTGGAAAGTAGCGCCAGACATTCAATTATTGATCTGCCGATAGCCAACGGGGAATTTGAAGCGACGACACTTTCTCTCTCCGTACTCGGGGCAGTAAATAGAAAGCTCTTTGCCAAGGCATTAATACAGTACGACAACTTTACGAAGGATGTGCAGGCAAACATCCGCGTGGATTGGATTCACACCCCTGGCAGCGATCTGTTTTTCGTATACAACACCTCTTACCACTTTGCGGGTGCGAACGATGTACTTTTCGACCCCCGGCGTGATGTTGTGTTGAATAATCAAGCTGCCGTATTCAAACTCACCTACCTCGTGCTGCTCTAGCGACTTCCGAGGCACGACGTTTCCACCAAATAAAAAGGCCGTCATGATTCGAATAATATCCTTAGGCTTAATCCTGACTCTTACTGCAGTACTTGCAGATGGACCATCGGAAGAAATCGAACTGCGAACTACTGACGGTATAACAATTTACGGAGATGTCTATAGTGTCGAAGCCGGAAAATCGGCCCCAGTGATTCTACTGTTTCATCAAGGTGCTGCAAATTCGAGGGCGGAATACGCAACGATCGTACCGCGGCTTAATGACAAGGGATTTAATGTCATTGCAATAGATCAACGCCGCGGGGGCGACAGACTCGGCGGGACAAACCGAACTGTGGACGCCCTTCAAGGTGATACAGAATATTCGTACTGCGACGCGTACCCTGACCTCGAAGCAGCCCTTGCATACGCAATCGCTGAAGGGTATTCCGGAAAACGTATCGTCTGGGGATCGAGCTACAGCGCGACACTTGCAATTCAGCTGGCATATCGAAATAGCTCTAATGTCGATGCAGTCATTGCGTTTTCACCGGCCGCCGGAGGTCCACTTCAAGATTGCTCACCGACGCCCTACATTGCGGATATGCCGGTCCCGCTGCTTGCCTTACGCCCTGCTTCTGAAATGGAACTGGAGTCCTCTCAAAATCAGTTTCGTGCCGTGCAGGAAGCCGGTCAGCGAACGTTCGTATCGGCGAACGGAGTGCACGGATCGTCGATGCTGAATCCGGACCGCGTTGATGGGGATGTCGAGGCGACCTGGGATGCTGTAATTTCATTTATCGATTCAGTATTATCAAATTGATTCACGTGGCCATCCTAAACGTGGACGGAATCTATTTTAAGAACCTCGATGAGTACTGAGAAAATTGACGGCGGTGTCCGAATTGGCCATGTCCATCTGAAGGTATCCGATCTGGAAAGATCAATTGCTTTCTATCACGGGGTGCTTGGGTTTGACATCACCCAACGGATGGGCGATTCGGCTGCATTCCTGAGCGCGGGTGGTTATCACCATCATATCGGGTTGAACACATGGGAAAGCAAGAACGGCGCCCCTCCACCTCGCTCCGCAACGGGACTTTTCCATGTTGCGATCTTGTATCCAACCCGGAAGCAGTTGGCCGACGCCGTGCGACGACTTGCCAATGCCGGGATTGTGCTCGACGGTGCTGCGGACCACGGGGTGAGCGAGGCTATCTACCTGAGGGATCCAGATGGTAATGGCGTAGAGCTGTACACCGACCGACCGGCGGAACAATGGCCACGGGACGAAAACGGCAATTTAGAGATGGTGACTGACCCTCTCGATATGGACGACCTCATGGCAGAACTTTAACTGCTTGATGCGTTCCCGGTCCCGCCCGGCTGGACGATTTCTTTACGCTTTTCCTACGCGTGATATCCTGTAGCTCCTGAGCAAGCTCAGGCTATGTGTTTGTCATCAAATATTTATATTGCCACGCATCCATCATAGCAATGCGAATATAACGTGCCAGCAACTCTGACATCCCCGCACGATCAGAAAGTTACCTTTGTGGAGCTTTTCTTCGATCTGGTTTTTGTATTCTCGATCACACAAATAGTGGGGATACTCCATCACGGATTGACGCTTGAAGCGATCGGGCAAGCGCTGCTGGCATTCTGGCTAGTCTGGTGGGCCTGGACTCAGTACACATGGGCGCTTAACGCAGCAGACACTACTCACTACTACATACAGCTTGGCACACTTGTAGCGACCGGCCTTGCCTTTTTCATGGCTGTCTCTGTTCCCTTTGCATTCGGCGAAGGCACTCTCTGGTTTGCCATAACTTACGTGCTGGTTCGGATCCTGGGCTTAGTTATCTATGCACGAGTCGCGAGCGAAAACGAGGAGCAGAAGAAAGCTCTGAAGATATTTGCGATCGCTTCAGTAGGTGGGCTAGTAGCCGTCATCGCTGGGGGCATTGCTGGCGGGACCACCCTCTACTGGCTGTGGGGACTCTCAATTATTCTTGACATCGCTGCTGCAGCGTTGGGCGGGAAATCGGACGGATGGGATATTCATCCCGAACATTTCGCTGAGCGTCACGGATTGTTCGTTATTATTGCCCTGGGCGAAACTCTTATCGTAGCGGCCAGCGGGGTAACCACGGGTCAGTTCACTCGAAGCCTCGAACTTGTAGCAATTTTTGCCGTGGCCACAACATGCTCCATGTGGTGGTCGTATTTTCCGCGTACTAAACCAATGCTCGATGAGGCTCTGGAAAAAAGTATCGGCTCGGACCGATCCGGAATGGCGAGAGATGTTTTTAGTCTAATTCACTTTCCTATGATGTGTGGCGTCATCGCTTGCGCTGCGGTGCTCGAACATGCTATCAGCCATCCTGACGACCCCTTGTCAAGTAGTGCCAGGGCTGCACTCGCAATTGGCATTGTTTTGTTTGTTGGAGGAATGGCACTCGCCATCACACGGGCCACAAAGATCGTTCTTATACCACGGCTTATTCTTATAGCAGCCACCGGAGCATTAGTCTACTTCATGAATGGCGTTCCCCCTTACGCCTCACTTTCCATTGCCGTTTTGGGAATATTGTCCATCTTGCTCCTCGAAGCAAGAGACAAAAGGCTCCCTGACGTGTCTGCATGATAGTTCGATTCTTATCTCATTGAGGAGACCATGGATAAAATTGGAGTTGCCGCAATTCTTCTAGCTTTAGGGCTTGCTATCGGCGGTTGGTTTGTCGGAAACGGGTTCATTGACGGGCGCACCGCAGATCGCTTTGTCACGGTCAAGGGCGTAGCCGAGCAGGATGTCATGGCCGACCTTGCGTTGTGGCCCCTTCAGATTGTGGCCAGCGCAAACACCCTCGGTGCAGCACAGAAAACGATAGATGATGACCTCGAAAAGGTTGTCCGCTTCCTGGCCGTTCACGGAATTGACACTTCACAGGTTGAACTCAAAGGTGTCGAGGTCACTGATCGTTCCGCGAATCAGTATGAGTCGGGCGGGAGCGGGTTCAGATATATCGTACAACAGATGTTGATGGTTCGGTCCGATTCTCCGGAGACCATTCACCGAGCGAGCCAATCAATCGGGGATCTTGTCGCTTCGGGAGTTGTCCTCAAATCGGGACAAGGTTGGGGACCAGCGGCTCCTACTTTTCTCTTCAAACAGCTTAATGATCTAAAACCAGCTATGATCGCTGAAGCAACGGCTTCGGCTCGAGAGGCTGCGGTCCGGTTTGCTTCAGATTCCGATGCGCGCATCGGTGGTATACGACGTGCGAATCAGGGCGTCTTTGTAATCCTGGCAAGGGACAACGCCTCGGGCATTGAGGAAGAGCGCGAGTTAAATAAAACCGTTCGCGTGGTCGTAACAATAGACTATTTTTTGGAATGAGCGCTGTCCCGCCGCACTATTGATCGAATACTAATTCAATCATCCTTTGCACTGCACCGCTAGGCGGCTACCTCGTCTTTCTTTGTGCCGCTACCTTTACCCTTCCCATAGTTGCCCACTCGATCGTACTGAGAACCTGTTTTCTTACCGAGGAGCTTGCGCACCAGATTCACCGATCGAATCTCCAGGATACGTCCGAGCGATTCGTTCATCGCATCTGCCTTCATAGCATTCGCAGCCTCTAACTCAGCGACAGTATTCCGCACTTCCGGAGTCCAATCCTCCCATACATCTTCTCCCGGGGGTTGCTCGAGTAACTCCTTGTAATTTGAAACAAGGTAGTCTGCCAGAATTGCGAATCGAATATTGTCTTTATTATTGTTACTACCAGAATGAAGCATTCGATGATGCAAGATAATTGTATCTCCTGCATCGCCAGCAATCTCGACTGGCTCGAAACGATTATAATAGTCGTACTGTCGCTTGAATTCTTCCGTCGGCGTAAAGTCCAATTTATTCGAAAACGCACCGTAAAAATCGAGGTGGCTTCCGGGCCATACCTGAAATGCTCCACCCCCCAGCTCAACCTTGTCCAGATACGCCACGAAGAACAAGCTCAGAGCATGGTGCTCAACATGTGGTTCAAGAGTGAACGACAGGTGCTTCGGGATCGGGATTGTTGGATAAACTCCTCGCACGTTAGTCGGGCATACTCCTTTTACGGACGTACTGACATATCCGTCTCCAATTAGCTGCTTTGTGATGGAACGAATCTCTGCGTTCATCGGCACCAACTCGATGAGATCCTCGTTGAAACAAACGTCGCCACGTAGTTTCACGACACCACGATTCTTCTTGACCCAGGAATCTTTGCGCCATTGAGATGGATCTCTGGGAATGTTCATCTCGTCCATGTTTTCCCACGCTATATCGACAGCGCGTTTGCATAGATCCTTATCTAAAATGCCCTTCTTGACTATGTAGCCGTTCCGGACAAAAAATTTGAGCTCGTCTTTGGTCAGCATGATGTTTTGGATGGATATAGAAACTTAGCGTGGATGACCCGAGGCCTGCTTTTTGTACTTAACGATAAATATTGGTCGATTGCCTCGACGGTCTGCGAATAGTGACATTTTGTTTGATCGTGGTAAGGTCCCCTCCAATTAGACCAGACCGTTACGAATATATGATACTAACCGTTTATCGCATTATACGCTGCCTGTTTGAGTAACATAGCATTCGCCTGCCCCAGATCCGGTAGCGTCCGCGCGTCAACTCCCGTCAGGAAAGAGAAAATTGTCACGTTTCTCAAATATTCGCCCTCTGAGCTTGCGTGCGATCCATCCGAGTGTAGACTAATCCCCGGAATGAGTTGTGTCGCTTCCACAAAAGCGTCGCCGACTGGAATGAGAATTACGCCCGATATCTGTGCCATTTGCGAGTAAAGATCATTAAACCACTCCTGCCCCGAAGGTCCACACGTAAGGCCGTGCCGGGTACACGCTGGCTCAGTCTGGAACCACTGAACCATCACATACGTGTTGCTGACTCCATTCTGCTGCAAGTATGCTTTGATGTCGGAGGCCGCTGCGGCAGAAGATTCCACCTGGCTTTGCAGCTGTAGCCATTCGATGAAGAAGAAAAACTCCCTTCCGAATCCGGGATCGATGGCGCTTTCCCGATCCACGTACCAGTCGGCTAAAAATCCTTCCCCACCGTGATACCCCACCAGATCGGCTCCCAGATCTGCCATGTCTTCAAGATTACGAGCGTAGCTATGCCCGGCAAACCAGATATCACCTGACCCGGTCGAGTCACCTGACACCGACACCGTTTTCATCACTGAATCTGATGAAACCGAGGTGCTTGCAACCAACTGCACGGTGTAGTCACCAGATCCGGGAAACATATGCGAAGGATTGCCCAGCGTCGACGTTGTGCCATCGCCGAAGTCCCACAAGTAGGCATCGGCATTCTGAGTAAGATTTTGGAAGAAAACATTTAGCCCACTATTCGAAAAATTGAAGTCAACTTGAATCGCCTCTCGTACAAGCGAATAGTTCACCGTTGCGCCATCTTCGGCTTCGGTTGTCGCTTGAATAGATTCATAGCCGTCTCGAACAACTGAAATATTCAAGGCCGCCTGAGTGCGCTTGCTGATACCATCTGTACTTCCCGCTATAAGTACGGCTGATAGTTTATGCGCGGTCGCGTTGCCAAGCTTGACGAACTGACCGGATGCGACACGGCTCAGGCTTGACAGCGTATAAAAATACAGACCACTCGACAGCGCTGCTGCATTTAATTCGACCCTATGGGCTCCCGGCGTAGCCAGTCCAAGGGGAACGGTGGCAATTACCCGACCCGCTACATCATAGAGCTCTAACCTGATACTGCGAGCATCGGCTATGTACACAGGGATCGAAGTTGAAAAACGTACAGGATTGGGATACGGTGGGTCCATAAAGAATCCGCGTGCAGCGGAGGGTCCCTCAATTGAAGACGTGGTTGAAACCTCTACCGCCAACGTAACGCAACCGTCAGCCTCGGTTGTTCCACTCGAGGCTGGATTGTTACCCTCGCTCACTTCAACGACTGAGCCGCTTAGTGGGCTCGCGTCGGCAGAATCCACCGTACAAATCGTCACATCGATACTGGCCGGGTTGGCACACGACAAGACCGTAAGCGATAATGATGCGACCAGGATACCTGTGCTAAAGCTGAAACGACGTGTCGGCATTTTCATGATGCTTTCCACAAAGATGGTTTAAAGGCCAGGCTATTTCTGTACTTCCCGCCAAATTCAATCTGAAAGACTTCCAGTTATTCCTAAAGGCTTTCGGGCGAATCCAATTAACGAAATGGTCGCGATCGGTTCCAGTCTATATAATAAAGCACCCATTGACTAGTATTGAACCTTTAGCGTCGAAGTCGCCCCACCTGATAAGAATGATGCCTACCGGCCTCTGCAAGTGTCGGACGCGCTACCTATGCCATCGACCGACGAAACTAAAACGCTGCAGACGCTTACGAAACCGGCCCAACAGACGAACTTATCTACTATGTCTATTTCCGGCGAGATCGTTTCCTCCCTAAGATCACTCACAAGCAAGTTCCTGGATCGATCTGTAGCTCCCTATTCGCGCCAGCACACCGCGGCCGTTGCCTTGCTATCGACCGGCGAATACATTCCTGGCGTTAGAGTCGAAACGGCTTCGTTCCCGCTCGCCATGCCTGCAGTCATTAATGCCATTACAACAGCGGCGGCGTTGGATCGACGAGATGTCGTCGCAGTCGTCCAGAGTCATCATATCTCTAACGCAGAACAGTCATATCTGTCTTCCTCTCCGCTCGGTCCTTTCCTGTTACTTGAAGATGATGTGTGTGTCCGCGCCGGGGTAACGAAATTTCCTGTTCCAGACCGGTTATTTTTTTCGTTTGATGACGACACCGGTAGACGGCCGTCAGAGCTTTTATCCGATGCCCTCTCGATAGCGAGCCGAGCGATCGTGCCTGAGTCCAACTTTCCTGTTGGTACAATTATGAGGTGCGACGAATACCTCGTGCCCGGGGTTAATGTGGAGCATTCGTTCTGGCCGTTCACCCTTTGTGCCGAGAGGAACGCAATCGGCACAGCCCTTAGTTATGGGCTTCTGCCTGTTACTGACATTTATCTATCGTGTGTTCGCGACGAAAACGCCACGCCCTGCGGTGCCTGCCGACAGGTGCTCGTCGAACTCGCTCCAGAAGCAAACATGTGGATTTATCGCGGGTCGGACACCGAAGAAGAACGGTCCAACGTCGAAGATCTACTGCCGGGCTACTTTAACGGCAAAGTCCTGTTAGGCAAGAAAAGTGGGTGACCGATACACCACCTAGTGGAATCTTAATCGTTGCGCTGGGAGCAAACTTGCCTCGGCACAGGTAAGCATCCTACACTAACCACCCTGAATGCTACTCGACTTCCTCATATTTTCCGTTGGCCTGGTCATTCTCTACTTCGGTGCAGATTGGTTAATTCGTGGAGCTGCAAGCCTTGCCCTGAAATTTGGCATTCGCCCGTTGGTCGTTGGCCTCACGGTGATCGCACTTGGCACGTCGATGCCAGAATTTCTCGTCAACTATTTCGCTGCCGTGACTGATCAGGACGCGCTGGCCCTGGGGAATATCGTAGGATCCAATATTTGTAATATTGCTTTGATCCTGGGCGTGTCGGCCATCGTGTATCCTATGTCGGTTCAAGGATCTACGCTCCGGAAAGAATATCCAATCATGCTCGTCGTGATGATTTTGTTCTACGTCCTTTCCATCGATGGCACAATATCACAGCTGGATGGTGCCATCCTGGTCGCTGGCCTGGTCGCATTTCTAGTCTTCCTTGTCCTTGATGCCCGTCATCACGGGAGGTCCCGTAATCGAGCAGAAGATGACGTCGAAACTTCGGGCGTCTTACTACCAACCTGGAAGAAAATCCTCTTTCTAATTGGCGGTATGATTGCCCTCACGGTCGGTGCCAAACTGATGGTCGACGGCGCGTCAAATATTGCGAACAAACTTGGTGTCAGCCCGGTTGTCGTCGGCTTAACGGTAGTTGCTATCGGAACCAGCCTCCCGGAACTCGCGGCTTCGGTCATGTGCGCAATTAAGCAAGAAGCCGATATGTCCGTTGGCAACGTTCTCGGTAGCAACCTCCTGAACGTGCTCTTCGTCGTCGGCCTGGTTGCTCTCATTCGACCCCTCAACGTAGACACGACCGCCATCTCAATTCACTTTCCCGTGATGATCGGTTTTTCGATACTCCTCCTGCCAATTGCCTGGACACAGTACAAGATATCCAGAATCGAGGGTGGCGTTCTCGTAGCAGGCTTCGTGGCCTACATTTCATACCTTGTCTTTCCCTACATCTAAATCCACACCCCTGATAGATGAGATATCGACTGCTTACGGTTCTTGCCATCGCTGCGCTGACTTCCCCTGTCACCGTGCAGGGCCAGGACACCGGTCCTGTCAAATACTGGGTGTTCTTTGATTCCAAACCCGCTACAACGGAGTCATCGAAGCAAGTCCAGCGCGCTGAAATCACAGAACGCGCAATAGAGCGCCGCGCCGTTAAATCGTCATCCACGCGGATTAGCTACCTCGATCGAGATGTATCGCCAGACTACTTAGCCAAACTCGACGACCTTAACGTCACTGTGCTCACCAGGTCTCGATGGTTGAACGCGATTTCTACTTACCTCGACGCCGAGACATTATCTCGCGTGCGTGACCTTCCATTCGTTAGAGAGATCCGGCCGGTCGGTCAAACCAAACCGCTGTCCCATAATCCCACCCCGCTTGTCTTCGAACAGTCCATCCCTCCTGTAACCAATCGATTCAAACTGGACTACGGCGCATCTGTAACGCAGCTTAATACGGTCAATGCCGTTGCTCCTCTCGAAAGGGGAATAAACGGTACCGGCGTGCTCGTCGGAATCCTTGACACGGAGTTTGATGGTTTCACTCACGGTGCTTTCGCGCAGATGATCGCCGACAGTAGACTCGTCGGTTACCAAAATTTCTCACAGGGCACGCAGTCAAATAGGCACGGCATGTACGTTGCCTCCATTATGATTGGGTTCGATGAGGGCAACCTTATTGGCCCCGCCTACGGCGCTAACTTCATTGCAGCAACCACGGAATATGCCCCCACCGAGACTAATCAGGAAGAAGATGCCTGGGTCGCTGGCCTTGAATGGCTTGAGAGTCAGGGAGCGGACGTTGTAAACTCCTCTCTCGGCTACAACGAGTTTGATGCCGGACAAAATAGCTACACCTACAGCGATCTCGACGGAAACACGGCAACAACGACCATTGCTGCAGACATCGCCGTCTCACTCGGAGTCGTTGTTGTAAACAGCGCCGGGAATGATGGTTGTAACAGTCCAGCTCAGTGCTGGTACTACGTGGCAACTCCGGCCGACGGTGACTCGGTCATCGCAGTCGGATCTGTATCCTCCAGTGGCGTGAAATCAGGTTTTAGCTCGTTTGGACCCACATCGGACGGGCGCATCAAACCCGACGTAGCGGCTATGGGTGAAGGCGTCGTCTTTGCCATCCCTGGATCAGCCTACGCAGCTGGCAACGGGACCTCATTTGCAGCGCCCATGGTGGCAGGAGTCGTAGCTCAGATGCTGCAGGTAAATCCGCTACTTACACCCATTGAAGTCCGTCAAATGTTAAGAGACTCCGGTAGCCAGAGCACTAGCCCCGATAATCAACTTGGCTGGGGCATCATTGACGCCGATGCTGCAGTTCTGCAAGCGCAAATAGCTGATGTTGTGCCCGGAGAAACTCCACGACAATCCGCATCTATACGGTTCTACCCGAATCCGGTATCGGAACGTGCAACATTTGTTGTTACTCCTAAGGCATCGGGCGCAGATGCGTCGCTCTACATTTATGATCTCCTGGGCCGCCACATAGAGACCATCTGGGAAGGCACGATTACTGCCGGCACCTCGATTTCCTGGTCCCCCGCGAATCTAGCTGACGGAATCTACGTTTACAGATTCGAAAGCGACTCGGAGATAGTCTCGGGATCGCTGATTATTGTTCAAGAGTGAATTTCGTAGGAGCGGATGGGGTTATCGTTCGGGTCTAACCCGTTACTTCTGGTAGGTGTCATCGTCGGTCTGGCGGTGCTTTCGTTTTACGTGTACCGACAAACAACACCAGACTTGCCACGTGGCAAGAGACTGTTTCTATCGGCGCTTCGTTTTCTCGCTATCTCGTTAGTAGCATTCTTGATATTCCGCCCGGAATTCCGCTCGACCAGAAATTCAGAAGATTCCCCCGTCATCGCTGTCCTAGTCGACGAATCGGAAAGCATGTCAGCTGCAATGGCGGACACTACTGGTAGCTTGCAGGCAGTCCGTGAATTAGTGAGGAGCCTTGAGGACAGATCTGATGTTCGCGTCTACTCTTTTGGCTCGGACTCGAGACGAACGGACACCTCACTTGATTCGATAAGCTTTACGTCCCAGCGGACGAACATCGCGGATGCCTTAGATACGGTTCGGAAAGATGCATCAGCAGACAACCTGACATCTGTCGTCCTTATATCCGATGGACGATTTAATACGGGCTCGAATCCGGTCTTCGTTGCCGACAATTTTCCCGTTCCTATCTCTACGGTTACAGTCGGGGACACCACATCCTTCAAAGACATTTATATCCAGCGCGTAGAGACGAACGAACTCGCGTATGTCGATGTGACACTTCCCATTGAAGTGAGCGTCCAATCGAATGGATTTAAAGGCAGCGCCGTTGCCGTCGCCGTAATCGACGAGCAGGGCTCCGTCATACAAAGTCGAGACGTAGTTCTGCCAGATGCCGGAGAAGAATTGATTGTCCCTCTGGAAGTGACACCCAAAGAGACTGGCACATTGAGATTGCGGGCGGTAGTCACACGAGTCAATGGAGAGTCCACCTTCCGGAATAACACCGAACCATTTGACGTTCGCGTATTGAAGTCTAAGAAACGGATTCTTGTCGTTGCGTCGAGACCTGGCCCCGATGTGGCACTTGTCGAACAGCTGATTGCAGCGAGCAACAATCTTACGGCAACTACTTATATACAAAAGACGGCTTCCACATTTTACGAAGGCTCATTCACTGCCCGGCCTGATACGTTCGACATGGCGGTCCTGGTCGGATACCCGTCCCGGACATCTGATCCAAATGTCGTCTCAGCGCTGTCGAATACGGTGACAAATGGAATGCCGCTCCTCTATCTATATCAGCGGAATGCCAGCCTCTCTTCTCTCTCGCGTGCGTTTCAAGGCAGGTTGCCCATTATACTTCAGACGGAGCGAACGGGATTTGCCGAGGCACAACCAGTCAGAACATTCAGGTCGACACAACATGCAATTACGAAAGACCTCCTGCTGGATCCCGTCGCATTCTCCCGCTTGCCGCCCTTGCGGATAACGGATTCTAAACTGAACCTCGCACCAGGCGCGGCGACACTGTTCGAGACTTCTGTTCGAGGGATCGAATTAAAAGACCCGTTGGTTGCTGTTCTCGGGCGGCCAGGATTTCGATCTGCCGTTTTCATGGGCGAAGGAATCTGGAAATGGAAGATCCTCTCGCCGGATGTCTCACAACTTGACGGTTTCCTTCCGGGACTATTCAACAATACTGTTGCCTGGTTGACGGCAGGATCGGACGAACGACTTGTACGTGTCGAAGCGACCGAATCGCTGTATGGCGGTGGCGAAACGATTCAATTGCTCGGGCAGGTCTACGACGAGAGCCTCAATCCCCTCGCCGATGCGTCACTATCCGTAATTATGACCGGTCCAGACGGCAGAGATTTACCGTATCTGATGGACAATACTGGCAATGGCCGATATTTACTTGAAGTTGGCAGCCTGCCGGAAGGCACGTATCAATTTAAAGCCACGGCAACTGCGGATGATCAAGTGATAGGAACAGATGAGGGATCGTTCAGCGTTGGCACATTAACTCTGGAATTCAGAAACCCGTCTGCAGACCCATTCATCATGAGACAGTTGAGCACCCGGTCGGGTGGCTCAGACCTTACGATTTCGGAGCTGTCAACTCTTCCCGGTATCCTTGAAGACGGCAACGCCTTTAACTCGCGCCCGGTGTCATCCACATCAAGCATCCGACTATGGCAGCAATATCCTTTTCTCATCATTATTACGCTTCTCCTGACAACTGAATGGTTTGTCAGGAAACGTAGCGGACTGGTTTGAGATCATGAGGATCATTCCCCTTGCCTGTGCATAGACAGCGGTTGTTTCCGGATCCGAAATTTCCTATATGCCTACAAACGTGAATCTGCCATTGTCGCCCTTATCTTTATCTTCGCCTGACATCCCGGAAAACTTACTATCAAGATTCTCACAGTCGGTACGCGCTGCCTGCGGTGTGCCGGAAGATGCTGTGGGAGACCCTCAAATTGATCAGGAAATTGACGCTGCATCGCGAATCTTATGGTTCTACCTTCTACTTGATGATGACCACCGTCCTGATTTCGAATTCGAAATAGAACGGATGTTTGACACTTCCGAAGATGATCACAAGGACCACCTCAACTTATTTTTGAAAGAAATTCGTCAGGCTTTCGATGAGATCTACGATGGTTCGTCCACAGCATCGCAGCTTGATCTTGTTGCACATCTGGAGACGCTTGTCACTATCCCAGTTGCTACGTCTGACTTGCCGGTAAATCAGGAATTCGAATCTCTAGCCGAATTTGCCGAGCCCTTGATATGTTGCCAGAAGGTACTTGATAACCCTGAGCTTATCGACGAAATGATGATGCGCGCCCACGATTACTGGGAGCTGGCCATAGAAGGAAACGCTCAGTCAGATTCAAGATTTGCTTCAATTGTTTCCAAGTACGCTCAAAATGGAGTATCTCCTGCCGATATTCGGAGTGAGGCCGTCATGATGATCGAAAGGTTTGACTCACTTTATGGAGACAACCGCGTACGGCCCAACGCCTGAACTAATTCCGGAGCTCATGTCTACTGAGGTAAACGATACTACCGTCTCAACGGAAAGCATTGCGAGTTTCCGGCCGCGAGAAAGCTGCAAAGCCCTTTGTGAAGAGCTAAGTCCCTTTCTAATCTCAGTTCGTCGCCATCTCCGAATGAATCCGGAGGTTGGTTTCCATGAGCACGAAACATCGAGGTACATACGATCGGTACTCGAAGCGCATGGTCTGATGCCAGTCTCCATTGCAACCACTGGCTTATACGTCGACATTGCAGGTGAACACGATGGTCCGACAATTGCCTACCGCGCGGACATCGATGCCCTTCCGTCCCCGGATAATATTATCGCCCCGTATGCATCGCGGAATGATGGAGTCGGTCACCTTTGCGGTCACGATGCCCACACAACGATAGCCATCGGGGTCGCATTGTTACTAAATCGCTTGCGAAGTTACATGAAGGGAACAGTGCGTGTCTTCTTCCAACCAAATGAAGAAGGAATGCCGAGTGGTGCCCCGGAGATGATGAAGGAAGGTATTCTGGAAGATGTGCAAGCAGCTTATGCCGTTCATGTCGACCCTCAAGTGGAAAGCCACCACTACGGGTTACTCGCGGGACCTGTTACTGCGGCTGCGGATAGATTTGATATTACCGTGGACGCCCGAACATCCGGACATTCTGCTCGGCCCCATGCAACTGTTGATACCGTCTGGGTTGCAACACAGATTGCAAATTCCATTTATCAGCTCTCTGGCCGCGTGACCGATTCTCGTCATCCGTCGATTATCACCATATGCAAGTTTGAGGCGGGTCAAGCATACAATGTAATTCCTGCGACCGTTTCGTTTGGCGGAACGGTGAGAGCCACGGACAACGCAGACCGGAAGTTGCTCAAAGACCGCCTTATTCGTACAGCCCTTGATGTCGCCGAGCTTGCTGGCGCCGAAGCACATATCGACTATTATGACGGATCTCCTCCAGTTGTTAACGACCCCACTCTTGTAACAAACATTTCCACGACCATATCGGGGATTTTCGGCGACGATAAGAAAACGTACCTCGAACTTCCCAGTATGGGAGCAGAAGATTTCGCTCACTACCTTCAGTACGTGCCCGGCGCTATGATTCGGGTCGGCACGCGAAAGGACGATAATACGTCCTATCCACTGCACGATTCACAGTTCGATATTGATGAGATGTCACTGGCACCCGCCGCGTATCTTATGTCGAACGTTTTAATGAATCATCTGGCAAACATGTAAGCTGGACGACGAGGTTACCCATGGCTCATCCACGCAAACGCAAACGCATTCTGCAGGCCATGTACCGTGCCTGCGCACTGTTTGTCATTGCGATTGGCGTCAGCTCAGCCCTGGGATTATCCGCACATGGCCAGGTAGATGAAGATTTTTCGGACGGCGACTTCACTTCGAACCCTGTATGGACAGGTAATACGGATTTGTTTACCATCGTGCCTGATGGTCCTGACTTTGCCCTTCAGTCCGACGGTAACGCAGTCTCCGATACACTTCAACTTCGAACTGCCAGTGGCATAACCCATGGTTCGTGGTCATTCCGATTCGCTTACAGGAACGGGCAACTCACGAATTTCAATCAGGTCCGCTACTTTCTCACGTCAGATATTGAAGACCTTGAAGGAGAAGTCGATGGGTACCACGTGCAGCTCGGTACCAACAATAGAAACGTTCGACTTTACCGCAGTGACCCAGCTGCGTCTGGCGACCGTGTCCTTTTAGGTGAAAGTGCCTCACAGATAATCCCGGAAACCGAGGACACCTTGACAGTTTCGGTTTCGAGAGATCTCGACAACAACTGGTTTGTGAGCCTTGATGGCACGCTCCTGTTTTCGACAAGTGAGTCCGGAAGCGGTGCCCAGAACGCCGCTTACACCGGTCTGTGGATCAAACATTCTGCCACACGGGCTGCGGACTACTTCCTTGATGACGTTTTGATTACCGACGTCCTGCCGCCGGACACCTTCCCCCCACTCGTTAACAGTGAAAGCTTCGATGACAGTGTCCCCGGATTCCTCATCGACTTTTCCGAACCAATGGCTGCCAGTTCACTGCAGATTGGAGGAGCGTTCTCTATTTCGACCATCGGCTCTCCTGATTCCGTCTCACCGGCAGATATTCAAGGACGGCCAGCTGGCACAGGCGCATTGCTGACTCTTGCCTCACCTCCCGCAAGCGGAGACTATACGATATCCATCACTTCAGTGACCGACCTCGCAGGTAATGCAATTGCGGATACGTCCGTCACCGTGACGGTAGTCGCCGATGAAACTCCTCCAACCGTCACATCGCTGGCCGTTACAAGCACTACCTCACTTACCGTTTCCTATAGTGAGTCGGTCGATGTTTCGAGTGCCTGCAATACATCAAACTATACAGTGGATGGCGGTGTGGGAGCACCGGATGGAACATCGTGCGGCACTCCACCGCTGTCAGTGGTTTCGCTGGATTTCCAGAACGCCCTGGAGCCGGGAGCATACAACCTTTCAATCGCAAATGTCACCGACCTGTCAGGAAATGTTCTGACCGACACAACTCTGAGCTTTTCCATCGAAGCAATGGGTGACGCTGCATCTCCTGGCGATATTGTCGTCAATGAGATTTACTACGATCCGCCGGAGACTGACCTGGAGTTTATCGAGCTTTATAACAAGTCACAGAAATCTTTCGACCTCTCGGATTTCCTGTTCTCGGATAACAGGAGTCAATATGAAACAGTGAGCGAGGCCCCGTATGTTTTGCCTCCAGACTCTTACGCCGTTCTCGTTCGCGATGCTACAGTGTTTACGGCGGCCTTTCCAGGAATCACGTTTATTGAACCTCCCGTCTGGCCCGCCCTGAACAATACCGGCGACGCTGCGATTCTTCAATATAATGGGATCGTCATCGATTCGGTTGCTTTCTCGACAACCTGGGGCGGCAATAATGTTTCCATCGAAAGAATAGACCCGGATGGCCCCTCGAATGCCTTTTCGAATTGGGGCTCGTCCATCGATCCTGCAGGTGCGACACCGGGAGAGCAGAATAGCATTTACTTTCCAGACACGGGAGCGCCAAATGTTCGTTTCTCTGAAGAGTTGCCGTCCAATATTGTCGCTGTATACTTAACGGAGCCTGTCCAGTCATCGAATTTTTCTCCAGGCAATTTCAGTGCAAACGGTACTGCGCCGTCTGCTGTGGAGTCGGCCGACGACGGACTTACGGCCCTGTTGACGTTTACGAATACACTCAACGCCGACTTTCTAACCATCCTGAGTCTCACCGACCTTACGGGGAATACTTCCACCGATCTTCAGGTCGAAATCGCACGACTACCCGTGGCGGGAGACATCTCCATTAATGAGATCATGTTCGATCCTCGGGCAAATGATGATGACGGCTTGTCTAATCAGCCTGAGTACTTTGAGCTCGTCAACAATACGCAGCGACTTCTTTCCTTGTCAGGTATGTTCTGGACGGACTTCCCCAACGAGGACGGTGAAGCAGACACGATGCATTTCGCACTCGAACCGTCCGGCATTAGCGCCGGAAATTATGCTGTTGTTTTCGCCCAGTCCGAGAGCCTCTCCCGCGACGAAATTTATTCCAACTCCTTGCTTGTCGATGCATTTCCCCGTGGCTTTGCATCTCTGGGTGTCACGCTGCTGCACTACCGTGCCTCTTCTTTGAGCTTGCTTAATGATGGAGACCGGATCCGACTGCATACTGCGGATGGTGCAGTAGTCGACGAAGTTGATTACGATCCCGACTGGCACCATCCGAATCTTAAAGATTCCAAGGGAATCGCTTTAGAGCGAATCGATCCACTCGGTCCGTCGAACTCCCGGCAAAACTGGAACAGCACCGTGGCTGTCGAGGGGGGATCGCCCGGAGAGCAAAACACCATTTTCCTCTCTCCGGAGAGTGTCATTGAAGACAGCGGAGTTGTGATATCGCCCTCCCCTTTCTCTCCCGACCGAGACGGCGTTGACGACATTGCCGCCATCACCTTCAACGTGGCGTCGGTACCATCACTGATTCGAGTCAGGGTGTTTGATGCGTCAGGTCGATTGGTTCGTGAAATTGAGGATGCTGGAATCACGGCAAACACTGGATCCGTCTTTTGGGATGGCTTCGATGGTGCAGGTCGGGAGCTCCCGGTCGGCATTTACGTGGTCCTTTTCGAGGCCATCGACAGTACTAACGGAAATACAGAAGTGTTCAAAGAACCCGTCGTTTTGGCACGACAGCTTGACTAGGTGACACGCAACGGGTTATCGGCACACGTTTTGCATCTACTTCAATGTAGTGTAGTCAACGAATAGATTACGGCGGAACAGCCGTTTGTAACTATCGTTGTTAGCAAGCAACAACTGTGTAGGAGACAGTACTTTTTTGTACAGGGGAATCATGAATCAGACTTTAACAGATTCAACAGTCGGCTCGCCGCTCAGTATATCCGATAAAGCAGCGACGGAGATCAGAAAACTGATGTCCGAGAAAAATCTGCCAGAAGGCTTCGGATTGCGCGTAGGCGTTCGAGGCGGCGGATGTTCCGGCATGAGTTATATGCTTGGCTTCGATAAGAAGCGAGACCAGGATCTTTCGTTCGAAATAGACGCTATTTCGGTCTACATGGATAAAAGGCATGGCCTTTATTTGATGGGCACTGTCATAGATTACCACGATGGACTCGACGCCCGTGGTTTTACGTTTGAAAACCCGAACGCGACGTCCACATGTGGATGTGGGCGAAGTTTCGGGTCATAAGCAGCTGTATTGGTTGCCCACCTATTTTAACCGTTTAACGTGTTTGCGAAAGGCAAATCACTGCCGATACCGACAGTGATATTTTGCTGCTTTTTCGCTCTCGGCTATAATGAAGCATGGAAGGTAATTTTTCAAATAGGGTCCGCGACGTCATCTCTTTTAGTCGCGAAGAGGCCATCAGGCTCGGTCACGATTATATCGGTACTGAGCATCTGCTTCTCGGCATTATTCGCGAAGGAGAGGGTATTGCCATCAAGATTCTACGGAATCTCGGCTGTGACCTCTTCAAGCTAAAGAAGGCTGTTGAGGACACGGTGCGCAGCACGGGTGGCACACTGACGGTCGGCAACATTCCCCTCACGAAGCAGGCTGAAAAGGTACTGAAGATTACCTACCTGGAAGCCAAACTGTACAAAAGTGATGTTATTGGTACAGAGCATTTGCTCCTGAGTCTGCTTCGCGACGACGAAAATATTGCGGCACAAATACTTCAACAGGGTTTCTCCATCACGTACGACGCCGTCCGTTCGGAGCTTGACTCGATTATCAGCGGGAAGGCTTCTTCTCGCGGTAGTGGCAGCTCATCAAGCGGTCGTTCATCGTCAGGATTCAAGGAACGTGGTAAAATGGAAAAGAGCAAAACACCGGTACTAGACAACTTTGGTCGCGATCTAACGAGGCTTGCCGAAGAAGCAAAGCTCGATCCGGTAGTTGGTCGCGAACGTGAAATCGAACGCGTTGCTCAGGTGTTGAGTCGGCGCAAGAAGAATAATCCCGTCCTGATCGGAGAGCCGGGTGTCGGTAAGACAGCCATCGCCGAAGGTCTTGCTATGCGAATTGTGCAGCGCAAGGTCAGTCGCGTACTCTACGACAAGAGAATTGTCACACTTGACCTCGCTGCCCTGGTAGCCGGGACCAAGTACCGTGGACAGTTCGAGGAGCGCATGAAGGCGGTGATGAACGAACTGGAAAAGAGTCCAGATGTCATCCTCTTCATCGATGAGTTACATACTATAGTCGGCGCCGGAGGAGCATCAGGCAGCCTGGATGCCTCCAACATGTTCAAGCCTGCCCTGGCTCGTGGGGAAATTCAGTGCATCGGTGCTACCACGCTTGACGAATATCGCCAGTACATAGAAAAAGATGGAGCCCTCGACCGACGATTCCAGAAGATTCTTGTAGACCCCTCCTCTCCTTCAGAGACGATGGAGATTCTCAAGAATATCAAGGATAAGTACGAAGAGCACCACAACGTTCTGTACTCGGACGAGGCCATTGAACTGGCTGTGAATCTTTCGGAACGATACATCACGGAACGTTTCCTGCCGGACAAGGCTATCGACGTAATGGATGAGGCCGGTGCGCGCGTGCACCTTGGCAATATTCGCGTTCCCGAAGACATCGTCCGTCTTGAGGAAGAAATCGAAGAGATCCGCGAGGATAAAAATCGTGTAGTAAAGAGCCAGCGATTTGAAGAAGCGGCTCGCTTGCGAGATACTGAAAAGAAACTTCAGGAGCAGCTCGAAGAGGCCAAGAAGGAATGGGAACGCAAAGCTGAAACTGAGATCCATGACGTAACACCGAAAGACATCTCGCAAGTGGTTGCGATGATGACCGGTATCCCAGTCGACAAGATCTCCGAGCCTGAGAGCAAGAAACTTCTCCGCATGGAGGAAGAGCTGACGGAACGGGTCATCGGCCAGGACGAAGCCATTGCGAAACTATCACGAGCAATCAGGCGGACGCGAGCGGGCCTGAAAGATCCAAAACGCCCGATCGGATCGTTCATCTTTCTGGGGCCAACCGGTGTTGGTAAAACGGAACTCGCAAAAGTTCTGACAGAGTATCTATTCGATTCGCAGGACTCACTTATTCGGATTGACATGAGTGAGTACATGGAGAAGTTTGCCGTGAGCAGACTCGTAGGTGCCCCTCCGGGATATGTCGGTTACGAAGAAGGTGGCCAACTCACTGAGAAGGTTCGTCGCAAGCCATACTCCGTAGTCCTGCTCGACGAAATTGAAAAAGCGCACCCGGACGTCTTCAATATTCTGCTCCAGGTTCTGGACGATGGAATATTGACGGATGGACTCGGACGCAAGATCGATTTCCGAAACACGATTATCATCATGACGTCGAATATCGGCGCCCGTGACATTAAGAATCTTGGTAAAGGAATTGGCTTTAGTCAGGGCGATGTGGATTTTGACTACAACACCCTGAAGAGCACCGTAGAAGATGCGCTCAAGCGAGTGTTTAATCCGGAATTCTTGAACCGGATTGACGATGTCATCGTCTTCCATCCGCTTGAAAAGAAGCATATTTTCGAGATCATCGACATCATGGCGTCGGAGTTGTTTGTCCGTGCTGAGAGCATCGGTATCAATATCGTGCTGACGAAGGAAGCGAAAGAATTTCTCGTCGACAAAGGCTTCGATGCAAAGTTTGGCGCCCGACCATTGCGTCGTGCCATACAGAAGTATGTCGAAGACCCGATGGCAGAAGCAATCCTGGCATCCGACCTTGGTTCGGGAGATTCGATGACTATCGGGCTGCATGAAGGTGAGCTGTCGTTCGAGACTGTCAAGGCTCCCCCGCCGCCAGAGCCAGAACCAGAAGCCGAGGTGGAAGACCCGACTGACGAGGTCGAAATTCCTGACGGGCCTGAAGAAGAATCCTCACCTGAGGAGACTGATCAGAGCTAGGCTGATTGACGAAGTATTTTAAACGAACAGCCCTTTCGACGTAGTCGGAAGGGCTGTTTCTGTTTTAGACAATATTGCAATCCGGTTGACTAATCTACGAGATCAGGATATCGCTCGTTTTGCGAGCCCGGCGAACGCGACACAAGGTACTCTCAACACCTTCGATTCTGCGATCATGGTCAGCGAACATGCTCAGTTGCAACCAGTCGGGGAAACTCCTCTGCAACGAGCGCGGTCCATCCAGCCGAATATTACCATTCTGTATCTCTTGTCGAAGGTCTCTAAAACCTCTCCACGCTTCAATGAACGTGCGGATATCAGATCTCACGATCAGGTCTGATTCATAACCCGGGTGTTTAAGACACATTTCTAATGCACCGTCTTCGCTTACGAGCCAGAACGATTCCAGCCCTGACTCCGACGTGAACTCGAATTCCAACACGGTGCGACCGGGGGGCATCATATTTACATCTATCCTCAGGTGCATACTCCATGCAAGAAATGCAGGATCAAGATCTTCGTTTGTCATATCCCTCGCCCATCGCTGACCCCAAACGGATAATAGCATGATTATGTGGTCAAGGTCTTTCCCCGCCTCGGTCGGATGATATGAGACGGACCTTTTAGGTCCAGATTCTCGACGCTCAATTATTCCCGCATCGGTTAACTCCTGCAGCCGCCTGGACAGCATCGAAGGAGAAATCCGGGGAACACCCTTGTGTATTTCGTTGAACGTCGTGCATCCGTCTATTACCCTGCTCGCCACCAGGATTGTCCAACGATTGCACAATAATTCAGTCGCGAGGGCCAGGGGACAATATTGTCCGTATCCGCGTGTCATAACTAGTTCGGTTTTTTTCGTGCTACCAAAATGGTAGTTGTTTTTCACGATGCAGGCAAGTTAGTTGGTTCATGAATCAAACAGGACGACCAATGAATTACATTCTTGCATCCATACTAACCTGCATATTTTGCCTGGCCCCGACAGCGGACGGACCAGGTTCACAAGATTCTATTTCTTCCAGGTTTTTACTCGATTGGAACGCGTTTGTCCTCGAAACTGCAGCAAATGAAGATGGCTTTTTGACCCTTAAAGGGATTCGCACTGCTACGATGATGCATCTGGCGATCCACGACGCTTTAAACAGCACGACTGAAAAGTACGACCGATACCTGTATCGGTCAGATGCGCCGAACGCCGACCCGGTCGCAGCAACTACACTGGCTGCGAGTACCATACTTCTGGATCAATATCCCGATCAAGAAGAAATGATTCAACGGTTGGCAAAGCGCTGGCTGGAGCCGGTAAAAAACGAACCCGGATATGCAGCCGGCCGCGACCTGGGAAAACAGGTTGCAAAAACTATGCTCCAGTCGAGAGAGGACGACGGCTGGGATAGTGAACCAGAATACAAATGGCATCCGATGGGTCCCGGCGTCTATGCAGAATTCAGGGACCACAGTGGCACCCCTGAAGGTTTTATTTTCGGTGCTGGCTGGGCTGCTGCCAGACCATTTTCGATGGACGCCCCGGGTCAATTCCGAAGCCCGCCACCTCCTGACATCGAAAGTGACGCTTATGCAGAAGCTTATCGAGAAGTGAAAAACGTCGGGCGCTATCAGAGTATGACACGTACGAACGACCAAACCCACCTGGCACTCTGGTGGAAGGACTTTGCTGAAAATGCTCAAAATCGCCTGGCGCGCCATCTCGTCGTTAAAGAAGAACTTGACATCTATGCAGCTGCACGCCTTTTCGCTCTTGTAAACATGGGCATTTTCGACGCGTACATCAGCTCTTTTGATAACAAATATTTCTACAACCACTGGAGACCGTATACGGCTATACGTTGGGCAGACAAAGACGGCAATTCAGAGACAGAAGTTGAACCTACGTGGACAAATTTGCACAATCATACATATGCCTTTCCATCCTACCCATCCGCGCACGGCACGGCCTGTGCTGCTGTTATGACCGTCTTTGAAGATGTTTTCGGAGATAACTATGCGTTTACGATGACTACCGAAACCGCAGATATTGCCGGGCCTTTTTCCGGCAAGTTTATGCTTGATCCTCCCACCAGAAGTTTTGCGAACTTTGACTCTGCGGCTGACGAGTGTGCTCTATCGAGAGTGTATCTTGGGATTCACTTTCGGTACGACTCCGAAGAAGGTGTTCACCTTGGTAATCGAGTTGGCGAACACTTGACCTCACAATATCTGCGAGCAATCGACTGACGCGCTATCAGAATTCTTCGCACTGAGGATTGTTGAAAATTTTCGGTGCGTGTGTTGAAACTCGTCAGATCAGTCGGGTAAAATACCTCATGCGCACGATCGATTTTAGAAGAGAGATTGATCGGCCAGAACGTTTGACCATCGTGGATTCGGTGATCTAATTTTACGAAAGGCCGAAACTCCCTTGCGCCTCGTGTGCATCACCGATTAATAACTTCACCACTCCGGGGGTCGCGACTTCCTGTGCGTCTCCAGAGTATCGGCAATTCTGAGTCGCAAATCGCCGGGGGGCCTCCACTTCCTCCTCCCCGTCAGCAACTTAATCAGAGTTCTGATATTCCGCCAATGAGAAAGTGCTAGAAACTTTCTAGGATCAATCCTAGGAAAAAGCCTAGGAAA
>CBDUKH010000011.1:0-53727 GCA_965367755.1 uncultured Rhodothermales bacterium | reverse complement strand
TCAGCGAGGTACACGCTTTCAGCGGGTGGCAGCATTTGCTTGCGCTGCCCGTGGAACGATTCCATTTCATCAGACTTCGACTGTGCAAAAACATCGGTCGCCCCTTCCAGCTTGTTGCGACGGAGTACGACTCTCGTCCATTCGATATCCATGGCACCTTTATTACCTACCAGTCGCAAGTAGGTACTGCCGGACGTTCCATCTACAAAGTTCACTCGCAGCGATAGATTGAATGCCGGATGTGCCTCGGTTGACGGGTAGTCAAACATACCTAACAGGACGTCCGGTACCTCGCGTCCGTCTTTCCAGTAACGAAGTCCTCCGGTCGCCGAGATCCGATTTGGTCCGGTCGAGCCAACGACATAGTGTAGGCTGGAGAAGAGATGTACGAAAAGGTCGCCTGAGACGCCCGTCCCGTAATCCCTGTAGTTTCGCCATCGAAAAAATCGCACAGGATCGAACGGTCTTTTTTCGGCTGAACCGACAAACATATCCCAGTCGCAGGTTTCTTCTGATGCATCTTCAGGAATTGCATATTGCCAGGCACCTACCGCTGAATTACGTGCCCAGAAGCCTTCGGCGTAGTTAAGTTCTCCGATTGCACCGTCCAGATAAAGCTCCCGCGCCTTCTGATTTCCAAGGGAGCTCATACCCTGGCTTCCAACCTGGAAAATCTTACCGGTCTCTTTTGCAGTCTTAATCAGGGCTGCACCTTCATCTATTTTATGGACCATCGGCTTTTCGCAGTAGACGCTCTTCCCGCTCTTCATGGCTTCGACAGAAATCTGCTGGTGCCAGTGATCCGGGGTACCAACGATTACAGCGTCAATGTCATTCCGAGAAAGAATTTCGCGATAGTCTCGTGTCGTAAAGATGTCGTTACCCCATTCTTCCCTGGCCGACGTGAGTCTCCCCTCATAGCAATCGCACGCTGCGACGAGCTTCACTCCCGGAATTTTCAGCGCCGTGTTGACATTTGCCCTGCCCATGCCTCCATTGCCAATGACAGCAATCTGAATCTGATCGTTAGCAGAAAATGAATCAACTGAACGTCCAATTGATGTAACGTTGTCGTTTGAATGGGCGAGAGAGGGTATCGCCGAAGCGCCGGCCGCAGCCAGAGTACCCTGTCCGAGACGCCGCATAAACTTTCGTCGGCTATGCTTGCTTGATTTGATGGACATTTCTGTTTGTCATATTGTTGAGAGTCCGTGCGATGCAATGGCTGTCCAGTGCTTGTTGATCAAAGTCGGAAAATAGATGTGAAAGACCAAGCCGGAATGGTACGAACTCATCAGTCTGTTTCATACATGAACCACGGGGCGAACACCAGAAATCTCGAAATCAAGGACGTTGTGATAACGGCCGTATAGGTGATGTTTCGGATCGAAGGAGGTGCAGGACGAAACAAGTGGCAGCGGATGAAAAATTACCTTTCCAGAGATCCGGTGTACTCGTATCTCAAAGTTTCTCGTTTCAATCGTGATGCACATGAAAGCACTACTTGGTCTTATCGCGCTTTTTACCAGCCCATGGTTCGTCGCTGCCCAAACGTTTACAAATGTGTCAGATCTGATTGATGCCGACCCTACGGTTTTTGCCGCTGGAGCGACCATTGTTGACGCGAATTCGGATGGGCTCATGGACCTGTATCGATTTCAGGGGCTCTATCTCCAACGTGCCGACGGCACCTTTTGGGATTCCCGAAGCGAGGTTGGGCTGACGAATCCGGACGGTTCTTCCGCCGAGGGCGTGCTGGTTTTCGGAGCAATTTTTGGCGACTACGATAACGATGGTTATCAAGATATTTTCTTTGAGGACCTGAATGAGTTCAGTCACCTTTTCCGTGGCCGAGGTGATGGTAGTTTCGTTCAATCGAACGACGAGGCGGGAGTGAGCATTCCCTCCGTGCTGCAGGGGAGTGCCTGGGCAGACTTCGATAGAAACGGATTCATCGATTTATTTGCCGGTGGAGATGGAGATGCGAGCGCCCTGTTTTTAAATAACGGCGATGCCACGTTTCAGAATGCGTCTGCGAATGTCGCGTACTCACCGTTCAAGAATGTGTATGGTGTAGCCGCGGCGGACTACGACAACGATGGAGACATTGACATTTACCTGTCGTCCTGCTCGAGTGACCCTGCGATGTCGACCAACATGTTATTCAAGAACAATGGTTTTGGTCAGTTTACAAACGTCGCTCCGGCGCTGGGAATTGATGACGACAGGGGCGGGTGGGCGGTTCTCTGGGAGGATGTAAACAATGATGGTTGGCTGGACCTGTTCGTTAGCAACCAGCGCGTGTCCGGTTCATCGATTGAAACACGACCGGGATATAACCGCATGTACATCAGTAATGGCATGGGCGGTTTTGTCGATATGGCTGATGCGATGGGTATCGCAGGAGCAGAGAATGACGCTACAATCGGGGCGACGGCAGGGGACTTCAACAACGATGGCTTTGTCGACTTTGCCACGGCGACGCTTACCGGTACCAATCCGGGTATCAAGGTTTACCTGAACAATGGAGGTACTTCGTTCACGGATATCACCACGCAGGAGATCGAAGATTCAGGCATGCAGGCGATCACGTCCGGAGACATTAATGGAGATGGATGGATCGATTTATTTGTACCTGGTTTTCAGCAAGAGAGGCTTTTTTATAATGACGGTGGAACGAACCATTATCTCTCGATTGCTCTCGTCGGGAAACTTTCAAATCGGTCCGGGATCGGGGCTCGCATTGAGGTTCATGCTCCCGGTATTTCACAGATCCGGGAGATATCTGCCGGAAGCGGGATGACAAGTCAACCAAACGGACTGACGGCCCACTTTGGAATGGCGGAGCACAGTTCGATTGATTCTGTAATCATCCGATGGCCGTCAGGGACCGTGGATCGCCTGGACAACATCCTCGCCGATCAGAAGTTGACGATTGTCGAAGGAGTCGGAATAAACCATGCTCCCGCATCGTTTTTAGCCCTTAGTCCAGCTGCGGATTCAATTCTCGGTGCTCCCTTGAATGTATATTTTGAATGGGAGCACGCCGGTGATGTAGAAAACGCAGCCCTGGAGTATACCCTGAAGATTCTGGACACTGCTACAGGGGAACTTGCACATTACGAAACGACTGATTCGTCGATGGTAATCGACGGCGTCGACTTCACGAGTGACGTTCAGTACTTCTGGACAGTTGAGGCGAGTGACGGTCATTCTGTTCGCCGGAGCACGGAACGCAGAGGTTTTATGGTGGCATTCCCTTCCAATATCTCACATGCGCAGCATCCCGAGCTTGAAACTACCGTCGATGTTTATCCCAACCCATCGCGAAGCATCTCATCGATTCGCGTGGACATGCGACGGGCCGCAAGGTTAACACTCGAGATCATTGACATTACCGGCCGCCGCGTGAGTTACACGGATTTCGGAGTGGTAGCTGCAGGGATCCAGGAAACGGAGTTGACTGGAGCCGGAGCGGATCGGGCTAAACTTCAAGCCGGGGTTTACCTGTATAGGGTAGTGGTAGGAGATGAGGTGATATCAGGGAAGATCGTCCGGCAATAGTTCAGGACGGAGATTCCGTGCTGCTGGCTGTTTGATCCTTATCTATTTCTTCGGATGGTGGTTGCTCTTGCTCCGCATACCGGTCCACGGTTGACGGTTCTACACCACGCCATTCGGCAATCTGATTGATGATGATCTGGCGCACCTGAAGTTGAAGCGCTCGTACGTCATTTCGGCCAAGTCCCTCGGTCGAAACAGGCTCAAGCACTTTTACGCGAATGTCATCGGAATGACTAAACAGAAGCGAATGCTTGGGAAGAGCATCGACAGTCCCGTCGAGAGCGACGGGTAGCACTGGTACGCCTGCCTTGATGGCGAGGCCGAAGGCGCCGTCGTTAAATCTACCCACACGCCCATCTTTCGACCGGGTACCTTCCGGGAAAAAGAAGACCGAACATTTCTTGTCGAGGTAATCGCGCGCTTTAATGAGAGCCTGCGCCCCACTACGTTTGTCAGATCTATCGACGGAAATATCTCCTGCGAGCTTCATGAGGGTGCCGGAGATAGGCAAGTCGAAGAGCTCTTTTTTGCCGACCCATTTCATTTCCCACGGGAGCAAGCTGACAACGGGAATGTCTGCCAGCGATTGGTGGTTGCAAACTACGATATAAGGATTTCGGGGATTTTCGATGTTTCCGGGGTCGACATCGATCGTCCACATCGGATTAATCTTCGTCATCGCTACTCCTACGCGCCGAAACCAGCGTCCCGTCTTGTAGTAGGCGGGATCCCTGTCAAATAATCTGACGATTGCGAGGAGCGGAAGCCAGACAAGGATAAGGATGCCGACGGCAATCCAGGTCCATATGGAGCTAAGGAGCGTGATCATGAAAAAGCGCTTGTTTGTGGGAATCCGTAATATAACGCAGTCGAATTATCTTATCAGAGCCAGAAAATGGAGCCAGGTGTGAGGGACTATACAGGGGCGATGCAGGAGTGCCTGGAACTGGCGGTGCGGGGTGCCGGGTCGGTCAGTCCTAACCCAATGGTCGGAAGTATCGTGTTTTCGGCTGAGGGAGTTGAACTGGGGAAGGGATGGCATGAAAAATACGGGGGTCCCCACGCTGAAGTGCGTGCCATTGAGAATGCCATTGCCGCTCACGGTAAAGATGCTCTCAAGGGAGGTACGATCGTCGTCAACCTGGAGCCATGTAATCATCACGGCAAGACACCACCGTGCTCGCACCTGATCGTCGAATCCGGCCTCTCGATGGTCGTGATAGGGAAAGAGGATCCGAATGCAAAAGCCCGTGGCGGGATCGCATACCTACGGAGCCACGGGATAGATGTGACCGTCGACGTTCTGGCATCAGAGTGCTTCCGGTTTAACGAAGCGTTCTACACGATGGTAAGAGATGGCAGGCCTATGATATCTGTCAAACTGGCCCAGACCCTTGACGGATTTATTGCGACGGAATCCGGAGAGAGTAAATGGATCAGTGGCGAAGAGTCCCGGGCGATTGTTCACCAAATGCGATCGTCACATGACATTGTCCTGACAGCATCAGGTACAGCGAAAGCTGATAATCCCAGACTAACGGTTCGCCACGCAGAAGGGAAGCAGCCGGTTCGGGTAGTACTCGACACACACGGCGTTCTGGACCAGAAGATGCACGTCTTTTCCGACGACTATGTATCCGGTACGATCGCGGTAGTCGGGAGTAGTGCACGGCCGTCCTATGAGACGAAATTAGTAACGGGTGGTGGGAGAGTCTGGCGATTCGATACGGCTGAAAGCAGGATCCCGCTCAAGCCCTTAATCGAGCGACTGGGTCGAGAGGGAGCACTGGGAGCACAGCCGGTAAACAGTATCCTGGTTGAAGCAGGCTCCCGATTGTCGTCTGCACTGTTGAAAGCTGATCTGCTTGACCGTCTCTACGTATTTACTGCTCCCAAACTGTTTGCAGGTGGTATAAAAAGCTTCGATGGGCTGGGCATTTCAAATCCGGAGCATGCAATTGGGTTTGCGGAGCACGGTGTTAGCATGGTCGGTGGGGATATTCTTTTTGTCGGCTATCGAAGGGGAGTCCAGTAGTCGGGATGTTGGACCAGGATCGGCCCAATGGGAGTTTCCACGTAAACTTGTGGAAACACTACCGTAAATTGAAGCTTCCGAGGTTGAATGGATCCCAAGGTAATTCGTCTAAGCGTATGTTCACAGGAATCATAGAAGAAGCAGGTAGGGTAGCGCAGGTCGTAATTCTGGATGGAGGAGTACGTTTGCGGCTGGAGTGTTCGTTTGGTTTTGAGTTGCGGGTTGACGAGAGTGTCTCCGTGAATGGTGTATGTCTGACGGTAGTTGACAGAGGAGATCGTTGGTTCGAGGCTGTTGCGATCGAAGAGACACTTCTCAAGTCATCGTTGGGATCACTGAAATCTGGCAGTATTGTCAATCTTGAGCGCGCAATGCGGCCAACTGGCAGGCTCGACGGACATATAGTCCAGGGACATGTTGACACGGTAGGCACGGTTGCCGACATCGTTACCCGAGGGAGCAGTAGCGAGTATGCAATCAGTTTCGACCCCGATTTTGGCGATCTGCTTATACCGAAGGGATCGATAACTCTGGACGGCATCAGCCTGACGATTGCATCAATTGAAGGTGAATCGATAACGGTGGCCATCATCCCCCATACTACTGCTAAAACAAACGTGTCCAGTTGGAAGGTGGGCAGTACGGTCAATATTGAATTCGACATGATCGGAAAATATGTCGTCCGATACCTCGATCGCATAGGAGACAAGAAATCTTCTGGAATCTCGAGGGAATGGATGCGAGAACAGGGATTTTAGGGAACGTTTTGCATCCTGTGTGTCGTTCAAACAGGCTAAAACTCAGTTGAATTTCAGCGCATATCTTGAGTGCCCGTGGCAGCAAGCGAACTAATATCAGATATAGACATCGTTGATTCGCTCGACGAAATAAAGTTGACGCCTTCTGAATCAGAAGCCGGGCGGAGTGTTTACCTGGAGACGTATGGATGTCAGATGAATGTTTCTGATTCTGAGATAGTGGCCTCAGTGCTTCGCGAAAATGGGTACGGTCTGACGCACAACCCTGATACCGCAGATGTCATTCTCATCAACACCTGCGCGATTCGGGAAAATGCAGAGCAGAAGGTTCGGCAGCGGTTGGGGGTTTTTCGTTCTCAGAAAAGATCCACGCGCCCCAATCTTACGCTTGGTGTTCTCGGCTGCATGGCAGAGCGACTGCGCACGAAACTTCTCGAAGAGGAAAAACTTGTTGACATCGTCGTTGGTCCTGACGCATATCGAGACCTGCCGAATTTGCTTACGCAAGCCGATGATACGGGACAGGCCGCGGTAAATGTCCAGTTATCTCGAGAAGAGACGTACGCTGATATTGCACCTGTCAGGTACGACTCGAACGGCGTCTCAGCGTTTGTCTCAATCATGCGAGGTTGCGACAATATGTGTTCGTTCTGTGTTGTGCCGTTTACTCGAGGCAGAGAGCGAAGCCGTCCAGTGGAGAGTATTGTTAATGAGTGTCGACAGCTGGTAGATGAGGGATACAGAGAAGTCACCGTCCTCGGACAGAATGTCAATTCATATAGTTACGGTTCGAACGGAACGACCGTCACCTTTCCCGAATTGCTGGATCGAATCGCTGATGTTTCGGACGAACTTAGAATTCGTTATTCCACTAGCCACCCCAAGGATTGCTCAGATGAACTGCTCCATGTTCATCGCGAGCGCAAGAATATTTGCAACTATATCCATCTTCCGGTTCAGCATGGAAATACTGGTATGTTGCAGCGTATGAAACGCACGTACACAAGAGATGAATATCTCGATCTTGTCGAGCGAGCTCGCACTATTGTGCCGGGTATTTCTTTGTCAACAGATATCATTGCAGGTTTCTGTGATGAGACGGAGTCAGAGCACGAGGATACCTTGTCGCTGATGAAGGCGGTGCGATATGCACACGCCTATATGTTCGCGTATTCGGAGAGGCCTGGAACGTATGCGCAGAGAAAATATGAGGATAATATTCCGTTGGAGATCAAGAAGCGACGACTTGCCGAGATCATCGAGCTGCAGAAATCTATTAGTCAGGAATTGAACCTTGAAGAGACCGGCGCAAGGCATACGGTATTAGTCGAGGGTAACAGTCGGAAAAGCGATGAACAGTTTAGGGGTCGCACGGACACCAACAAGACGGTAATCTTTGATCGCGCGAATCTGCGAGTAGGAGATTATGTAGATGTACTTATAACGGGCAGTACGTCAGCGACATTGTTTGGAACTGTAGTCTGAGATTCGATGCCGGCCTTTCATGCGGATCAGAGGGGTGCTGACAACAAGTTTTCACCGATGAGGCATGACTGAACGATTTCCTAGACTTTTTCCTAGAAACTCTCTAGCACTTTCTCATTAAACAGTGGAACGCAAAACCGGTTAACTTGCTACTGGGGAGGAGGAGTGGCGGCCCCCACGCGATTTTTTGACTTCAAAAGGCTAATCAGACCTCGGACAGAATTGGTCTTCTCATTTCAAACGTAGTTTCATGGATCGAGAATCCGTACAAGAAAGATTTGGAATTATAGGCACCTCGGCTGCAATCAAGCACGTCGTCGACCAGGTGCGACTCGTCGCACGAACTGAAGCCAGTGTGCTGATTCAGGGCGAAAGCGGAGTAGGAAAGGAATTGGTTGCTCAGGCCATTCATGGGCTGGGCGATCGGAGGCACAAGCCACTGATAGTCGTGAACTGCGGTGCTATCCCTGAAGGCTTGATCGAATCCGAACTGTTTGGTACCGAGAAAGGTGCTTACACCGGCGCCTCTGAGAAACGTGCCGGGTACTTTGAGGCGGCAGACGGAAGTAGCATCTTTCTGGACGAGATCGGCGAGATGCCGGCGTCTGCTCAAGTTCGCTTACTGCGAGTCCTGGAGTCCGGCGAGTATAGTCGAGTTGGCTCTACCGTGAACCGAAAAACGGACGCCCGTATCATCGCGGCAACCAATAAGGATCTTACACGAGAAATCGACTCGGGCAACTTCAGAGAAGACCTTTACTATCGTCTCAGTACTGTAGTCATCAATATTCCACCGTTACGCCAACGGAAAGCCGACATCTTGCCGATCTTCGAAGCGCTGTCGCACTCGATAGCGCAAAAGTATGACACCCAGGCGAAGAGGCTTTCTGAGGGTGCACGTCAACTTCTGCTCGATTACAGGTGGCCCGGGAATGTCAGGGAGCTTCGTAATGTCGCTGAACGAACCGTTGTCTTGATTCTAGGCAACACCGTGGAAGTAGACGATCTGCAACCGCACCTGAGGGGTGTCTCCAAAGGAGGCACGTCTGCTGGCCTGATTCGGACAACCGATGCGACAGATTCCAAAGCAGACGATCGCGAGCGTGAACTTGTTTATCGAGCCCTCGTCGAGCTTCGTTTGGAGATTCGTGAACTAAAGCAGATGATTCAGGCTTTGACGGGCAAGGCACCTCCGTCGTTCGACCGACCGCTGCTCGAAGCACCGTCGCCAGGTCGCGAAATGGTACTTTATGACGATTCGCGCAACGACGATAAATCATTTATTGAGGATGTGGCATTCGAGCTCGAACAAGACGACGATCCTTCACCAAATGGATTGGGATCCGACTCAGATGAAGCCGTCGAAAGAGATTTCAGCAACGGCGATATTCGGGAGCTTCCTACCCTGGAAGACGCGGAGCGAAGGTTGATCCGGGAGGCGCTGGAAAAGTTTGAAGGAAATAGACGACAGTCGGCCAAGGCCCTGGGAATCAGTGAGCGCACACTGTACAGGAAAATCAAGGAGATGGAAGATGATGAAGCTGCTGGGTAACATTTTGCTGGTGTCTGTTTTCACGTTCGCCATCGCTGGATGTGGTGTCTATTCGTTTAGTGGAGCATCAATTCCTTCACACTTGAACACCGTAAGTATCCCGCAGGTACAGGATCGAAGTTCCAATACGCTAACCAACCTCGACGACGAACTTACCAATCTGCTGATTGACCGGTTCGTTCAGCAAACCCGTCTATCCCTGGAACCATCCGAATCCAATGCAGATGCCGTACTCCGCGTACGCATCGATCGCTACTCGACACAACCAACATCTGTTAGTGGACAGGAGCAAGCAACGTTAAACCGTGTAACGATTAACGTGTTTGTGACATACATAGATCAGACAAACGATACAGAAGTAATTGATCGGTCATTCTCGAGCTTTGAAGAATATGACCCGCTTGACCCGAATACCGGCCTCACCGGCGAAGCCGCCGCCGCGACTGCAATACTCGAGAAGATCGCCGACGATATTTTTACAGCAGCAACATCAAACTGGTAATCTATGCTCCCGGCTATTTTGTATGCCATAGCAATGCTCGTCCTTCTGGTTTTCGGGACAAACTTGCTGATCCTTGTAATTGCATTGGTACGTCGGCAGCGGCTGATTCCAGGAGCTGTGCCTCGGCCGGAAAGTCCCGCCGAGCTTAACCAGCCTCTTCCGGTTGTAACAGTTCAACTTCCCGTGTTCAACGAAGCCTTTGTCGTCGAACGATTGATCGACGCCTGTGCAACATTAGAGTACCCAGGCCACCTTCTCGAAATCCAGGTCCTGGACGATTCTACCGACCATACCGTCGATCTGGCTGAAGAGAGAGTCAATTACTGGCGTTCGAGAAACGTCGACATCATCCATATCCACAGAAGCGACCGCGAGGGTTTTAAGGCTGGCGCCCTGCAGAATGGGCTCCGCATTGCCCGAGGAGATTTAGTTGCGATTTTTGACGCTGACTTTATACCGCCTCCCACCTTTCTGTACCGTATGCTACCGGGTTTTTCCGACGACCGTATTGGCATGGTACAGGCACGATGGGCACATTTGAATGAAGATCATTCACTGTTGACCAGATTTCAGGCGTTTGCGCTGGATACTCACTTTATGATTGAGCAGAGAGTTAGAAACCTGACGGGTTGCTATATCAATTTCAATGGGACCGCCGGCATCTGGCGGCGGGAATGCATCGAAGATGCGGGCGGTTGGCAGGCCGATACCTTGACGGAAGATCTGGATCTCAGCTACCGGGCTCAGTTGAAGGGATGGAAATTTGTATTTGATGAGTCAGTTGAAGTGCCATCCGAACTACCAATAGAAATTGGAGGCTTCCGCGCACAACAATTCCGGTGGACGAAAGGAGCGGTGCAGACTGCACGAAAAATACTTCCCCGGTTCTGGGCATCAGAAAACTCAATCCTGAAAAAAATCGAAGGCACCATTCATCTGACTGGTTACTTTGTTTTTCCCTTCGTGCTGATTGTCGCTCTCTTGCATGCGCCGCTTATCTGGATGGAACATCAGGGCAGTGGCCCGGGACAATGGTATTTTGCCTTGATGGGCGTCGGTCTACTTGGCTTTGCTGGTTTCATTGCCTCTCACTTGTTTGCGCAGAGAGATCTCCACTTCGATTGGCTTAAGCGACTGCGCCTGCTACCGGTATTTGTCGCCGGAAGTATGGGCATGGCAATTAATAACACGCGTGCCATTATCGAGGGTATTCTCGGCGTAAGATCACCATTCGTCCGAACAGCTAAATTTAGTTCAACAGGAACGTCGAGCGCCTCGTGGTGGAGATCAGCGTACGCCACTTCACGGTTGCAGGCGGAGGTGTTTCTGGAATCAGCCATGACTCTGTATTCCGTTGCCGGGCTGGCTGTGATTATCTATGTCGAAGAGTGGGCTGCTATCCCGTTCCAGCTTCTCTTTACAATAGGTTTCGGGCTTATGATGATGTACGGTTTCAAGCACCGATCGATGGTGGCGCCAAGCCGGGGCTAGTCGGTCCTGAATTGAAGGGGGTTGCTAAATATTGTATAATCACACAATCAAGTCGCCAGTAATTTATGTCTATGGATGACAATCGCTTAGTAAGTGCTATTGATCAGGTTCTGGGCGGTGAAGTCTCCCTCGCCCTGCCAACCCTGGAAAACTTCGCCCATACGCAACCTGCATGGGTGACTCCCATAGTAGCGCTCGCTCGGGCCGCTGAGGTCATCAAGGACTGGGAAAGCGCGTTTGAACTATGGACGCAAGCTCGAAAGATTGCCCCTCAGTCAGATCTTGTAAATGATGGAGTCCGACGAGCAGCTCTGGCGATGCTGAACGATTGTAAACCGCTGCCCGGCCAGGATGTGAAGCATCCGGACAAGCGCCCGGATTCGATCGACGTCAAACTTGCACACGAACCTTTCGATCGTACTTCCGACCGCAAATTGGAGGCGGCCCCTGACGACGATTCTGATCACGACGAGAAATCCACTCTCGAACTGGACGCTGCCCGGAAGGACACAACCTCAGCACCAACACCACTTATTGAACCGCTGGATTTTGACTTGACGGATCTGACTGCTGGTGCGCCCGCACTCGCCACCGGGGATTCCCGGAACACGCTCGATGACCTGGACAAGCTGATAGATCGTCTGCAGGGCGCGCGGATCATTCCAAAGGAAGATGCTTCAGCAATCCCGGCCCCTGACCTGGACAACGATGTTGACGATATAGTTTCTGAGACGCTCGCTACAATCTATCTGAATCAGCAGCAGTTTGCAGAGGCCGCCCGGGTCTTCGACCGACTCGCCGAGCAGCAACCGGACAGGGCAGATGAGTTCGCAAAGAAAGCTGCTGACGCCCGTTCTAAAGAAACCGAATAGATAGGCATCCTGCTTATGAGTCAACTGACCGATCTGATTGATCGTAAAAACCGAACGGTCGTAGGAATCATGAGCGGTACATCTCTCGACGGTGTTGATGTTGCCGTCGTTGACATTGAATCTTCAACCGACGCAATTCAGTTTCAAACCCTCGCATTCAGGTCGTTTAATTATGACGATCATCTGCGAAGTCTTCTCCTCAAAAACTCCGCGAACGAGAGCGCTTCGCTGGAAGAGGTCACGAGACTCAATTTCGTTCTCGCCAATAGATATGCCGATGCGGTAACTGCGACCCTTGCATCCAACGGCATCGATAGAGACAAGGTCGACCTTGTCGGGTCTCATGGCCAGACGATCTGCCACCTGCCACAGCCGGATAACGAGCTCCCGCCCGCTACGCTGCAAATTGGAGATCCTTCGGTGTTAGCCAACCTGCTTGGCATCCCCGTTGTGGGTGATTTTCGCGTTGCTGACATGGCTCTCGGAGGGCAAGGTGCTCCGCTCGTGCCTTATTTTGACTACCTGATGCTCCGGGATCGTCATATTAATCGCGGAGCACTCAATCTTGGAGGAATTGCCAATTTGACGGTGCTCCCGGCAGGTTGCGATCTTGATCAGGTCACCGCATTCGACACCGGACCGGCGAATATGCTATTGGATCTGCTTGCACGCCGATTCATGAATGCTCCGTACGACGAGGGTGGAAAGTGTGCGGCAACAGGGAGCGTCCACGAGCCCACGCTGAACAGGCTCCTCAATGATGCATACTTTCAGTTAAAGCCCCCCAAATCCACGGGTCGAGAGGACTTTGGAGAGGCCTATGCGGATAACCTTGTACAAATGCTCCGGAAGGCCGGCGTTGCGGATACAGCCGACATTATGGCAACAGCCGCCGCTCTCACGATACAGTCAATCGTCCTGGCGTATGAACGCCTCGTAAAAAACCAGTGCGCCATCGATGAACTGGTTATCGCTGGCGGGGGACATCGAAACGAACACCTCGTCGAAGGGTTACATAACGGCTTTAAAAATGTCGAGGTCATGACCACCGAAAAATTCGGAATCGATCCAGATGCGAAGGAGGCAATCTGTTTCGCCGTTCTCGCTAACGAGGCGATCGAAGGTGTGGCTTCAAACGTTCCGTCGGTAACCGGAGCGTCAAGAAGGACAATCCTCGGCAAAATTTGTCTCCCTCTACGCTGATCTATACGCCCATTATTATGGAACCTACTTTTACACCGATCGAAAAAGTCGGCGAATTCGAGTTGATAGGAAAGATGCAGGCGATCCTGGGAGAACCGGCCGATCCGGAACTGCTCCTCGGCATCGGCGATGATGCGGCCGTATTTACTGCGGGAGATGATAACTCGTTCGTCGTCACCTCGGATATGTTGATCGAAGGCGTGCACTTCGATTTCTCTTTCGTGCCAATGAACCATCTCGGCTTCAAAGCGATCTCGTCGAATGTAAGCGACATCACCGCTATGAATGCGCTGCCTGCCTATGCAACCGTAAGTGTGGGTATACCGTCGCGCGTCTCCGTCGAGATGGTAGAAGATTTCTATCGCGGGATCAGGAAGGCATGCGATGCATACGGGATGACCGTCGTCGGTGGCGACGTATCCGCGGCAAGGCAATTCACAATTTCTATCGCTGTCGTGGGCAAAGCCGAGACCCGGCTACTGTCGTTTCGGAGAGGAGCTCAAGCCGGAGATCTTATCTGCCTGACGAACGATGTCGGGGCAGCCTATGCTGGCCTCAAGGTTCTCATCGAACAGCAACGGGCCATGCAAGAGGAGGGAGATTCGTTCGTGCCTGACATTGAGAGTCATCGCGGCGTTATCAACCGTCAACTGATGCCCACAGCCAGAGTTGACGTCGTTAAGGATTGGCGCGCTCGTAATGTGCGTCCAAATGCGCTGATCGATATATCTGACGGGCTGGCATCTGAGGTGCATCATCTAGCTCGAAATAGTCAGCTAGGCGCCCTCGTCGAGCTATCAGCGGTCCCTGTTCGAACAGAGACGGCTAACGTCGCCGAAAAGTATGGCGACGACCTGGCCGAGTACGTATTGTATGGTGGCGAAGACTACGAGTTGATGTTTTCAATCTACCCGGATGACCTCGACAAGCTGGATCCCGAGACGACGCTTGTCGTCGGTACATTTACCGCGGCGAACGAAGGAATCAGACTTCGCCTTCCGAACAGCGAAGTCGTTCCACTTGAAGCGAAAGGGTTTACACATTTTTAGCACCGGGTCTCAGCTCCGCATAATTCAGCCTCGTGAGTCAGGTCGATTTTCCTGGACAACATTTTCCTGTCCAAAACAGAAATCCTTGCGGTCATCCTCCGATAGGTGAACCGGGAGGGGTGGTTATCTCCGAAGAGGAGATCTCTCCGTCGAACGGACGAAACAGAAATCTCTTTATTTCATCGCTCAGATATTCGCGATGCCCCGCTTCTTCGATATCATCCGGAGCACCGTTGGATTCGAGCCAGTTATTAATATCCTTGAGGTGACGGAGCGCCCGGGATGCCACTGCCGGGGAAGCAGACGAACTACTGGTCAGCGACATGACCGTCTGCACCCACAGAGTCTGGACCATCCGCCTCAGTTCGGCATCCGTCGGATCCAACTCAGGCGTTTGCTGGAATAACAATGACAAACCACCTGCAAGCATTCCGGCGAGACCCGGTTGAGATGCGTCAGCGTCGTGTTGGTAAACCAGTCTGGCCGCACGTTGTGGCTGAAGCAGCATATCGAAGACCATCGTCGTAGCTGTCTCGGCCGGTGCGTACGGATCGAAGGTGAGTCCGGTATAACCATCGAACAGCTCGCGATTTTGTCCGAAGCCTGGAGGTCTCGGAGGGATGATCGAGGCGATATGGTCAGGTAAGCGGAGCGTGGCCGGTGTGACGAGGTCGAACAGCGCCTGGATTGCTTGATTCTGCAATTGCGGATCTACAGGAGATGGAGGAGGGCTGCCATCCCCTCGTACTGAGTAGTTATAGTTGACGCCGCCGACCAGTTTGCTGACAGCTTCAATTTGAAAACGATGACGCAGGTACAAGGGCACAAGTGCTTCTTCAAGGAGCGCCATCGGGGCACCACTACGAATTACTGTCTCACCAAAATTGTCCAGCGCAACCCTGCGGACATCCATTTCCTGGTCGAGAGCAGAAATGACATCGCTGCCATTGTCCCAGAGATGAGCAGAAGGATGTGCGCCGCCTGTGGGGCGTGCGTCGGAGTCTGAAATAAAAACGAGACCACGGTCGGAAGCATCCTGGAGTAAAGCAGACAATCTTGCATCAGTCTCATCGCCCCAGTCTCCATAGCCGAACGTAATTGCCGCCTTGTCCCATTCACCCATGCCGACAGCGTAGGCATCGGACAGGTCAATCTTTCCGTCGAAAGATACTGCAGCAAGCGGGGCGGGATAGTCCATCACCGATTCACGACCATACGTTGATGCTGCGAAGTTATGAGATAAACCAAGGGTGTGACCAACCTCGTGGGCCGAGAGCTGACGAATACGGGCCAACGCCATTTCGAGCGCCTGTTGGGATGGCTGATCAGTTGCTCCGTCGTGTGGTCCTAGCAGACCCTCAGCAATCAGATAGTCCTGTCGGACACGTAAGGAGCCGAGCGAAACATGGCCCTTGATGATTTCGCCTGTCCGAGGATCGACGACACTATTACCATACGACCAACCACGTGTTGAACGATGGACCCACTGAATTACGTTGTATCGGACATCGAGCATGTCAGCCCCGTCCGGCAGCATATCAACGCGATAGGCATCGATAAATCCTGCGGCTTCGAAAGCGTCCGCCCACCAGCGCGCTCCATCCAGCAATGCGCTGCGAACTGGCTCGGGAGTACCCGGGTCGAGATAAAAGATAATGGGTTCAACGACGCGACTCGGCTCGGGCCCCGGATTCACTTTCTCCAGCCGATGCCGGGCGATGTATCTCTGGACAATGGGCTCGCCGATCGGAATCGAGTAGTCAGCGAACGAGGTCGTTCCAAAGCCATATCGAGGATCTGCCTTCCGGGGAACGAAGCCTTCATCCGGTAAGCGAATGAGCGAGTGACGCGCTCGCAATGTGAAGGAGGTGGGATCCGCAGCAACACTGCGGACGTGTCCGCCCGGGTTATCACCGGTAAACGTCAACCATGACTCCATCTCCGTGTTGTCCGGAAACGATTTAAGCACGTCCGGATTGACAGAGCTTCGAGATCCTTCCAACCTGAAATTTCCCTGCCCCGAACCCGACAACCTGTCGGAAATACGCTGCGCATCCCGGACGACGAAATCAGTAGCGTCAACAAGCACGCGGCCATCAGTTTCAGCGGCAACTTCAAAGCCCCAGATAATGCTTCGAGCGAAAGCATCTTCCACAGCGGTAACTTCCGCCGGATTAGAAGATGTTGACCGATAGTCCATGTTGGGAGCGACCATCATGACCTTGGGCCCAATTCGTTTGAAGAAGACAATGCGCTCGCCACCAAGCAGGCCACGATCAAGTCCGATATCATTTGATCCGAGTCCGGCAGGCAGGGACACCAGGTACATAAACGGTTCATCGAACTCATCGATCTCCAGCCATACCTTACCCTTGGCAGCATCCCAGTAAATAGTGAAAAAGCCTTCGGCTTTTTCGAAGGTTGATGTGAATGAATCGATGCCCGGCCGGGCCTCCTGGGCGAGTGAGATACTGGTCAGAATAAAAGAGAGGACTACTGCGGCGGAAATCTGCTTGATCATGGCTTACCGATCATTGAGGATGATAATTGAAACGAAAAACGCTGGAAAACGTGCACGTGTTAAATAAAGAGGACGGGAAAATGAAAAACCTGCTCTATTTCATAATACTACCCTTTTTCCTTCCGGGCATCGTGGCCGCGCAAACCCAGGGGAAGCTCGTGATTAACGAAATTGATTACGACCAACCCAGCCATGATACAGCCGAATTCCTGGAAATTCTCAATCGATCTGGCGCTACGGTTGACCTGTCATTCTATTCCATCGAACTGATAAACGGCACTGGCGGTGGCGCGAAAGTTTACGGAAGGTTTCAGTTTCCAACAAAAACACTTGCATCAGGCGCATATTTCGTGATGTGTGTCGACAAGAGCACCGTCCCCAATTGCGATTCAGATCTCCTGACGTCAATCCAGAACGGAGCACCCGACGCGGTCGCGTTAAAGCTCAACAATACGTTGGTAGATGTGCTTAGCTACGAAGGCAATGCCGCCGCTCCATACTTCGAAGGAGATGGGTCCGGCCTGACGGATCCAGGAACTGGCGGAGTCGATGGGCCTAACGAGCGAATCGGGTTGTCGCGTTTCCCCGACGGCGTTGATACCGATGTCAACAAGGACGACTTTAGCCTGAGATGTATAACGCCCGGTACCGCCAATACAGAGCAGTCTTCGGATTGCTAGCAGCAGGCAGTGCCTTAAAACTGGCATGTACAAACAGGTAGTACTCAATACCGCGGGATAAACGAAAGTCTCGATCTGCGAGGCTGACGTTTCCACCCTCAGCGCACGCTCCACTTCTTCAACAAATTCCTTATTTCTTTGCGATACATGGCGGACTTATGGAATTCCTGTGCAGGTAAATCACCGCTGGAGACTGTATTTTTGGGTGCTTCTTGAGAGATGGGCTCTCTGCCGATCTCATTTATTGCGATAATCACTGATATTGACGTAAAAACAAAGGTCTATGCAAGCGCCTTCTTCGACATCTACAGGTAAAGTCGTTCAGGTAGTCGGTCCGGTCATTGATGCCGAATTTCCGGCAGATGCCGTACCCGACATTCTCGATGCTCTCATAATTGATTTGGACGACGGCGAAGAGCTCGTTCTTGAAGTCCAGCAGCACCTTGGCGAGAATCGGGTTCGGACCATTGCGATGGATGCTACCGAAGGTATTCAGCGAGGAACGACAGTCAGGAATACTGGCCAGGGTATTTCAATGCCGACAGGCGAGTCTATTCGCGGTCGCCTTTTTAACGTCGTCGGAAAAGCCGTAGACGGACTTCCGCAGCCTGTAGCCGAAGGGCGCAAACCAATTCATGCCGACCCTCCACCATTCGACGAGCTCTCGACTTCTGTCGAGATGCTTGAAACCGGAATTAAAGTGGTAGACCTTCTTGAGCCATATTCTCGAGGTGGTAAAATTGGACTCTTCGGAGGTGCCGGTGTGGGCAAGACAGTGTTGATCATGGAATTGATCAACAATATTGCAAAAGAGCACTCGGGCTTATCCGTGTTCGCCGGTGTTGGTGAACGTACCCGTGAAGGAAATGACCTGCTCAGGGAAATGTTGGAAAGCGGCGTTGTTGACTATGGCCCCGAGTTTCTTGAGTCGCTCGAGAAAGGCGACTGGGATCTGTCCAAGGTTGACCTCGACAAGGTTAAAGACAGTAACATTGCCCTCGTCTTCGGGCAGATGAACGAACCCCCGGGAGCGCGAGCCAGAGTCGCTTTGTCGGGACTTACTGTCGCTGAGTACTTCCGCGACCTTGGTGGTCGAGATGTGTTGTTCTTTGTGGACAACATCTTCCGCTTTACGCAGGCAGGTTCTGAAGTGTCCGCTCTTCTTGGCCGAATGCCGAGTGCGGTAGGTTACCAGCCAACGCTCGCCACGGAGATGGGTGAGATGCAGGAGCGAATTACATCTACCAAGAACGGATCGATCACTTCAGTACAGGCTATTTACGTCCCGGCGGATGACTTGACTGACCCTGCTCCAGCTACCACGTTTGCTCACCTCGATGCGACGTCGGTTCTGTCTCGTCGAATTTCATCACTTGGTATTTATCCTGCTATCGACCCGCTGGATTCGACAAGTCGAATTCTCGATCCCCGGATCATCGGTGAAGACCACTATAATACTGCGCAGGCTACTAAAGAACTTCTCCAGCGATACAAAGAGCTGCAGGATATTATCGCCATCCTCGGGATGGACGAACTTAGTGACGACGACAAGCAGGCAGTTCAGCGTGCACGTCGGGCTGAGAAATACATGAGTCAGCCGTTCTTCGTTGCTGAGCAGTTTACCGGAACGCCTGGTAAGTATGTCAAGATTGATGATACCATTCGCGGATTCAAGATGATCTTGAATGGTGAACTGGATCACCTTCCTGAATCGGCATTCATGTACAAGGGCGCCATCGAAGAAGTCATCGAAGCTGGCGAGAAGATGCTGGCAGAAGCCTAGAGAGAATTATGGCTGGTAAGATATTTGTCGACATTGTGTCACCCGACGGGAGTGTGTTCAAGGGTGATGTTGTTGGGATCCGGGCTCCAGGTGTAGAGGGATCTTTTGAGGTTCTCCATAACCATGCACCCATGCTGGCTGCATTTGATATCGGGCCTATCTTCGTGACGACGGAAGACGGCTCCAAGATTTCGTTCGCCACAAGCGGAGGCTTTCTTGAGGTCCTCAACAATAATGTCACGGTTCTTGCAGAAACGGCAGAGCCCGCTACCGACATCGATGTCGAGAGAGCCAAAGAGTCGGAGAAGAAAGCTTTGGAAGCACTGCAGAATGCGGATCCGGAAGATCGTCGCAAAGCAGAAGTTGCCCTGGAGCGAGCAAGGAATCGGGCCAGAGTGGCACTGGGCGCTGTTGGTACGCGCAGAAACTAGTAGATACAGACTTTTCATTTTTGTACTATCTAAAGCTCGCCGATTACGGCGGGCTTTTTTAGTTCGAGGAAAAACTAAGAGATGAACATTCAAGAAATCCCGACGCCGGCCGTCCTGCTGGAAAATAGCCGACTGGTTGCCAACCTGGACCGGATGCAACTCCTGGCTGACGCCAACAACGTCACGCTCCGGCCACATACAAAAACGCACAAGTCGATTGACCTTGCGAGAAAGCAAATTGGTCGCGGAGCAAAAGGCATTACAGTAGCGAAAGTGGGTGAGGCAGAAATCTTTGCAAAAGCAGGTTTTGATGATATCTATCTCGCCTATACCGTCGTCGGCACCGATAAGTACGAACGACTCATACGCCTGATGGACACAGCCAGGATTTCGTTCAACGTTGATGGATTTGATGGGCTCAGAATGGTCCGCGAGTTTTTCGGGGACAGCGGGAAAGAAATCGACATCATCGTAGAAGTTGATGCCGGCTACCATCGCTGTGGGCTGCCCTGGGATTCTGATGAAATCGTCGAGCTTGTAAGAGCCACCAGTGTGTCAAAGGGGATCCGCTTTAAGGGCATCATGACGCACGCAGGCAACTCATACTATGGTCCGGCCGACGAATCAGAAACGAAGGACGAAGCACTTACACGAGTTTCGAACGAGGAGCGCGATCGGATGATTGCACTGGCAGATCGGCTCGCCGGAGTAGGACTTACTCCCGAAGTCGTAAGTATCGGTTCGACGCCATCGATTTCACATTTCAGCAACAAGGTATCGGCGAAAGGTCAGACGATCACCGAGATCCGCCCCGGGAATTATATTTTCAATGACGCAATCCAGGTTGCACTTGGAGTCGCTAAACTCGATCAATGTTCGTTGACGGTGCTCACAACAGTAATTAGTGTTCAGGAGGATAGTAACGGTCGTGAGCGGCTATTTCTTGATGCCGGTAAGAAAGTGTTCACGTCAGATACGGGCTATGATACAAACGGGTACGGGACGCTGCTGTACAACGCGCGAACGATGACGGTGCTACCTCATGCGGAGCTGCACGCGTTATCGGAGGAGCACGGATGGGTGAGGGTATCCGGAGGCGCGACGTTTGCGGTAGGAGATCGGGTGCGTGTTGTGCCCAACCATGCCTGCGTAGTTATGAACACGCAACGCAAAGTTTACGTCGTAGATGGATTTGATGTTATAGATGAAATCACTGTCGACGCCCAGGGCAAATTGGTTTAAGTCATGTCGGATTCTGGATACTCTGGTACTCCGCTCGTCAAAAAACTGGGATACAAACCAGGTTTCAAATGTCACCTGGAGCATGCACCCGCGGAGTACGCCCAATGGATTGGTGATCTACCAGAAGGATGTCATTATCCGGCGCGAAAAAAAGACCTGGACCTGGTGCATTATTTTACCGAATCAGAATCTGCGCTTATCAGGCGGATGCCGGAGCTTCGAAAGATGATCCTCTCCAGCGGAATGATCTGGATCTCGTGGCCGAAGAAAAGTTCTGGTGTGGTGACAGATATGACCGAGGACGTAGTGCGTGGGATTGGGCTTTCTAATGACCTGGTAGACATTAAGGTTTGTGCGGTGAGCAGCATCTGGTCGGCGCTGAAGTTCGTTATTCCGAAAAAGCTTCGATAGCTGAACCAAAAGAGGTATCGCCGGGGTATATGGTTATCGCATTCAAAAATATAGCATTGTAACTGGTATGGCAGGCCACAATAAATGGTCAAAGATCAAGCGCGCGAAGGCTGTTACCGATTCGCGAAGATCGAAAGTATGGGCGAGAATCACACGCGATATTATGATCGCTTCGCGTGAAGGTGGCGGCGATCCCTCGATGAACGCCCGCCTGTCGCTGTGTGTCGATAAGGCAAAAGCGGAGAACATGCCGAAGGATAACATCGAGCGTGCAATCAAGCGGGGCACCGGCGAGATAGAGGGCCAGGATTATGTCGAGATGACGTATGAAGGATATGGGCCGAAAGGCATTGCGGTCTTTGTTGAGGCCCTGACCGACAATACAAACCGTACGGTTGCCGATGTACGCCACTTGTTTTCCAAGCACGGAGGCAGCCTTGGTCAGACCGGCTCGGTTGGTTTTCTCTTCGATCGGAGAGGGGTGATTGAGGTGAAAGCCGAGGGCGTCGACGAATTGGAATTGTTTGAACTGGTTGCCGAAGCTGGGGCCGACGACGTTGAGCAGGATGGGGATACCTTTGTGGTCACCACGACCGTCGAGGCGTTCGGTCCCGTGAATCATGCCTGTGAAGCAGCAGGTCTGGAGATTGTTGAAGCGGAGCTGCAACGAGTCGCAACGACGACGATGAAGTTGGAAGCTGATGAGGCACGTAAGGTGGCGAACCTTCTGGAGAAGCTTGAAGAGCATCAGGATATCCAGGCAGTGTATTCAACACTCGAACTTGATGATGCTACCGTAAGCGCTATCGCCTAGAGATTTAACTATGATAGTACTTGGCATTGATCCGGGTTCGAAGACAACAGGATATGCATTATTGCACGTCGAGCCGGACAGCCAGTCAATCCTTGAGTACGGAATCTGCAGGGTAGGGCACCACGATGCACATGAGTTGAGATTGCTTGAGCTTTATCAGCGAATCTCGGAGATCATAGCGCGGCTCCATCCGGACGAGTGTGCTGTTGAGATGCCAGTCTACGGAAAGAATCCCCAATCGATGCTGAAACTTGGGAGAGCACAGGCTGCCGCCATGCTTGCCGCGCTCAATCAACAGGTCCCGGTTGTTCAATACACTCCGAAAGAAGTCAAGAAGGCTGTCACCGGAAATGGCAATGCATCCAAACAACAGGTCTGGTATATGGTTCGATCGATCCTAACGATCTCGGATGCGGAGGAGTTAATGAATCACGATTCCGCAGATGCCATTGCTGTAGGGTTGTGCCACATACATCGGCAGGGAAATACTAGGGCGAAGGCCAAAGGTGGTTGGAAGGCGTTCCTGTCAGCAAATCCTGAACGCGTCAGGAAATAGTACGACTAGTCGTAGTAGTAGCCACGTTCTTCATCTCGGACCCTGACAATGTCCGCGACTTCCTCGACCTCCAACTTGTGTTTCGAAAGACTCGAAATAATGCCTGCAATCTGCTGGTCTTTGTGCGGAGCTTGATTAAGTTCAGGGTGAGCCTGCTCGATAATCGAAATGAGGATGCGCAAGTAGGGATATCGGGCTTCTACGGAATCCATTTCTCCTATTGAACGCGCAAACAACTCGGCGTTACGGCCGACCTGGCGATCAATTATTTTGGTGGATTCTTTCATTAGTACTGAGATGGGTTGAGGGGCTTCCAAAACGGCTTAATGGCTGCTCCGACGTATTAGAATCGTCGGGGGATGTACTCAGAAAACTGAAGCGACGTTCCCCAGGGTATTTACTACGGTCGAACAACCCCCAGGTTCGTCGACTGTTTATAGCCGTTGCATGAGATTTTGTTTTCCTATATTTCCACCGATGAAACCGCATTCAGAGCACATATCACTTAATACTCCGTACCGGGTCGAATTATTGCCGTCGATTCCTGCATTTCATCGTCGTGCAAGGATCGGCAAGAATTTGCGACCGGGTCAGCTGGTGTATTATGGTCCAATGCCCGTCTACTACGGGATTGGCGAAGTGACCAGGGTCGTCGGCCGGTATGTCGCTGTAGACTTCCGGGGTACCGGGGAATTCGGGGTCCACAAAGATGTGCTCGAGAATCAATACCTGGTCCCTATTCCCTCCGCATCACTTCAACTTCTTTAGGAATTTGGTAGCGGCTCCGGCTTATCGGTCCTGAACAGAGCCGTATCCTGCTTATCGACCTGTATGCCACGTCTGGGCGCCCCTGAATCGACAAAAAATGCGCGAGGGGGCCACCAAACCTCCTCCCCGGTAGCAACTTAATCTCATTTTTCATTTCTCACCAATGAGAAAGTGCTAGAGAGTTGCTAGGAAAAAGTCTAGGAAAAAGTCTAGGAAAAAGTCTAGGAAACGTCATTTCCGCCCTCGATCTGTCTTACGAAACCCAACCGCGGTGTCTCCCGGCCAAAAGGGTCATCCCCAATTGATAGCCTGACTGCAGCGTACTATTTGGCCTTGCAGAATTTATATGTCTAACATATATTACACACATATTAACGAATGCTCATGCAAGACCAACAACCGGTCCCGACACAGCTTGAGCGTGTACCCCGTCGCGGTCGCGCTGCCGGCTTTAACACAGCCAACCCCTTCGAGCCACTCCACTTCGAAGAAGATCCTTCTGCAATGGATCCCGAAGACCTGCGACAGGTCAAAACCACATTCTTCTCCGACAACAGCCAGTCAATTCTGTCGCGGAATTCAAGTCCGGACATTGGCTTCGACTACAGCATCAACCCGTATCGCGGCTGTGAACACGGTTGCATCTATTGCTACGCCCGCCCGACTCATGAATACCTGGGCTTCTCAGCAGGAATCGATTTCGAATCGAAGATTCTCGTCAAGTCGAACGCCCCTCAACTTTTGTCAAAAGCATTCGAGTCAAAAACCTGGATCCCTCAACCCGTCTGCCTGTCAGGTAACACGGATCCGTACCAACCTATCGAACGAAAATTGATGATCACGAGACAATGTCTCGAAGTATTCCTCAAGTACCAGAACCCGGTACTGATCATTTCCAAAAATCACCTGATACTTCGCGACCTGGATATTCTTGCCAGGCTTGCCGAGAAAAATCTCGTTTCAGTTACCATCTCCATTACAAGCCTCGACAATAAATTGATTGGAGAAATGGAACCGCGGACATCCCGGCCCGACGTGCGCCTCAAAGCGATCGAGACACTTTCCGCAGCGGGAATCCCTGTGGGAGTTAACGTCGCACCACTCATCCCCGGACTAACCGACGAAGAACTTCCCGAGATCCTCGAACGCTCCGCCGCAGCAGGCGCCAGAAACGCTAACTACCTGGTGGTAAGACTCCCGGGTCCGGTCGAAGAACTTTTTCTGGAATGGCTCTATCGATGCAGACCGCTTCGGGCAGCAAGAGTTCATAAGCGAATAACAGAACTGCGAGATGGCGCTATGAGCGATTCTCGATTCGGTTCAAGACATCGCGGACAAGGGCTCTGGGCCGACATGCTTCGAGATCTTTTCAACCTCGAACTGAAGAAAAACAATCTCAGCAGGAAACCAGCCGGATTGCGGACAGATCTCTTTCGGTCTCCATCACATAATCAGACCAGCCTTTTTGACTAACTTGTCAGAACCCGGCAGGCTTATCTTAAACAAGCGGACAGTCTCGCTCTGGAACTACCATCTTATGTAGTCCTACAACCCTTTCATTCGTATTAGATGAAGATGTGACCTTTGTGTATGGTCCGTGGCACCCGTAATAGCCTCATAGCCGTTTTCGTAGGGGTTTACTCCCTGGCCTTGCCCTTGGAGGGCTTTGGTCAGTACTACGAATACGGGAAAAACCGCGTCCAATACGAACGTCAGAATTGGCAGTACATCCAGTCGCAACATTTCGACATCTTCTTCTATCAGGAAGGTGCAAGCCTGGCCACATTTACCGCCGATGCTGCCGAAGCTGCCTACCAGAATATCTCCGATCTATTTCAACACCAGATCGAACGCCGCATTCCTATTCTTATTTATGCCGATCCACCCGACTTCGGCGTAACTCGCATCGTCGACTTACCGTTTGAGGCCAGCGGAATCGGAGGCCTTACCGAGTCGTTTAAAAATAGAGTGGCGCTGCCGTTCTCCGGCAACTATTCAGAGTATCGAAATATTCTGGAGCATGAGCTGGTTCACGCGGTGTTGAACGACATGCTGTATGGAGGCACAGTTCAATCGCTCATCAGATCCAACCTCCGCATACACCTTCCACTTTGGTTTGACGAAGGCCTTGCTGAATACATAAGCTCAGGCTGGGATTCGGAAGCCGATTCATTTATTCGCGATGCCATCCTGTCGAACACGCTCCCGCCTATTTCCGAGCTGAACGGATACCTGGCATACAAGGGTGGACAAAGTGTTTGGGACTATCTCGCTGCGCAATACGGGATCGAAAAAATTGCAGCTGTCCTTCGGGCAACAAGACAAACCAGGTCCGTAGAAGGCGCCATCGAGGCAACAACCGGCCTGACAGTTTCTGAGCTTTCTCGTAGATGGCAACAGTCTCTCAAGGAAATACACTATCCAGAGGTAGCAGCGCGCGAGTCGTTTGAGACTACGGGGCGATTGATAACCAATTCGGGACATAACTATAACGCCAGTCCGGCACTATCTCCCCGAGGCGACAAGCTGGCTTTCGTATCCACCGAACGCGGAGCAATTAGCGTTTTTGTGTCCGGAACAGGAAATGGTGTAGAACCTAAACTTGTGGCTCAAGGCAATACCAATAAAGACCTCGAATCGATTCGAATCCTTTCGACAGGGCTGGCATGGAATCCTTCAGGGGACTTGCTTGCTGTGGCGGTATCCAGCGGTGATTCCGAAGGGATAACCATCATAAATACGAGGACATCGCGGCGCCACAAGATACAAGTTGAAGGAATCGACTACATTCGATCGATTGATTGGAGTCGGGATGGCAATACCATCGTCGTAGAAGGGATTGACGCAGGTCAAACAGACCTTTTCCTGCTTAACGTTGAGTCTGGCGAAACCACGCGCCTGACAGATGACCCGTTCGGCACGCATGATCCAATCTGGAATCCAACAGGAACGCACATATTGTTTCATAGCAATCGATCCGCGCGAAGTCCGACCTCGATCGGTACCCCACGCGAAATTGCCAGATCGTCGACGAACCTGTTCATGATCGATGTGCAGTCGGGTTACATCTCGCAACTTACGAACGATTCAGGATTCGACAATCGAAACCCATCGTTCGGAGCGGACGGCAACACCGTTATGTTCGAATCGGATCGAAATGGTTTGTTCAACCTGTACGAGTTGAATCTCTCCACCAATGCCGTTCGACCACTGACAAATCTTTTGTTAGGAGTCTCGCAATCGTGCATGTCTCCTGACGGGTCACGAATTGCCGTGGTAACACCCCGGCACCATCAGCCTAATATCTACGTCACGCACGTACCGTTCGCCCGGAAAATGGAGCTTGCGAAACTTCCTCCGACACTCTGGGCTCATAGACGCGACGCAGGACAGAGCGGTAAATCCATTGCAGTCGATATTCCCGGCTCCACTCTTAATCACACAAACCCCTTTGTGAGGGACGCCGTCGATGGTCTTTCATTTGTCGAGACGTGGAGTTCCGAGCGCTTGCTGGCATCTAACACGGAATCTCCTTCAGCGTCGGCCGACCAGGTATTCCCTCTTATTCAATCGGATTCGGACTCCGCCAGTGTGAACGTTGGTTTCAACAGCAGAGAGCACCGGGACGTTACACTTTTGACAACGTCGTCCGTGCCGGCAAACGCTGCTTTGCAACGAGAGAATCTTGATGCGGACGGCAACTATCGGATCAAGGATTACAAGCTGCGATTCTCACCGGATATCGTCTATGGTACCGCCGGATACGATGTGCTTTACGGGGTTCAGGGAATCACGCAGATGAGGTTTTCCGACATGATCGGGTATCACCGCCTGACTATTACTACCAACTTGCTCATCGATCTTCGCAACTCGGATTATGTAGTTTCCTATCAGTACATGGCTAACAGGTTGAACTGGGAATACTCCATATTTCAGGTGTCGCGACTGTTACCTGACTTCGATGGTGTTCGACCCACGTACCTGCGCTTCAGGCAGTCGGGAGCGACCGTTCAGGCGTCATATCCCCTGGATAAGTTTCACCGAATCGATGCAGACCTCTCTCTCGTCTCTGGCAGCCAGGCTGACATCGCTATAGCGAGTTTACCATCCCGGCGTAGGACCTTCCTGTATCCAAGTCTTACACTTACTCGGGATGTTACTACCGGTGGAAGACTTTACCCAATAGCAGGCCGTCGCCTCGCATTGAGTGTTGCCGGGAGTCCGGGGGCAATCGGAGGGGCCCAGGCGCGATTCTTTACTATGCTTGGCGATGGACGGAGCTATTTCTCGTCACCGTCAGGAAGCATCACGCTGGCGATGCGGTTGTCAGCAGGAGCATCCACAGGTACTAACCCTCAGCTATTCTACAGCTCCGGTGTGCAAAACTGGATCAACAGGGGAATAGACAACTCCAACGGTTTCCCCATTCAGGATGCTGCTGACTTTATCTTCGCAACGCCAATTTTGCCGGCACGGGGTTTCGATGTTAACGAGCGGAATGGTTCAAGTTTCGTGTTGTCCAATCTGGAAGTCCGTGTTCCGATCGCCGACAGGACCAGCATACCGGGGCTCAAGTTCATCCCGGCACATAATTTCACGGCTACCGGCTTTGTTGACGCGGGTGCTCTCTGGGGTGGAAGTCTTGCTGAGCGACGACTGAATATTTTTGGAGATGATGAGAGTGGCGATCGAATTCTTGATGATCTGCTGGTCGGCACCGGGGTTGGCCTGCGAAGTCTCCTATTCGGATACCCCGCTCGAGTTGATGTTGCCTGGCCCTTTGACGGCCAACGCTTCGGCAAACATCAATTTTATTTTTCCGTAGGGCTCGATTTTTAGCGAATCCATGTGAAAAAGGGATCAATGCGTCAACTTTTAGACCGTTGATGAGTGATACGGCGGTTACACGAGCACAACTCGAACAGGTCAATTCAACGACAGATGGATACAGAAATTAAGCAAGTCTCACCGGTCGAATACGAACTGGAGATTACAGCAACAGCCGACGAGCTTGCACCGCAGGTCAATACTGCTCTCAAGACCCAACGGTCTCGCACTTCCATGAAAGGATTTCGGACCGGCAAGGTACCGTTATCAATGGTTAAGAAGATGTACGGCGAGGCTCTGGCCTATGGAATCGCCGAGAAGTCGATCCAAGAGAAGTACGAGCTTGAGGTTGTCGAGCCGAAAATCCACGACGTAGTAGGACAACCGAAGCTGACGAAATTTGACTACAAGATGGATGGCGATCTCAAAGCAGTCATCAGATTCGGTGTAAAACCTGAATTCGAGTTGGAAGATATGTCAGGCATTGAGGTGAACAAGCTTGTTCATGAAGTGACTGATGAAGAAGTACAATCTGAAATTGATCGACTCCGTAACGCGGAAGCGGACCTGATTCCGACAGAAGACGCCGCAACCGAAGATGACTTCGCACTGGTATCCATTCAGCGCCTGGATGATGAAACCGGAGAACCAATTATTGGAGACAAGCAGGAAGATATACCCGTAAATCTTAGCGACGATCGTCTGAAAGCGGAGCTGAAGGCAGCAATCGTCGGACTGAAAGCGGGCGAATCACGGCGAGTTGATATGCCTCATGAAGGCGACCATGGCGATCACGGTGCTGACCACGAACCGCATTCACACGCTTACACTCTTGAGGTCAAGGAAGTAAAAAAGCGTGACTTACCGGAAATAGACGAGGAATTCGTCAAGTCGGTTTCTAAGGGTGAAGTAGAAACGGTCGATGCTTTCAAAGATGAAATTCGTAAGCAACTACGTAATGAGTGGGAGAAACGATCGACAGAACTTCTCGAAGGGTCGCTGATGCTTAAGTCAATTGAAGCCCACTCGATTGAAATTCCAGATTCGATTGTCGACATCTATCTCGATTCTTTCGTCGAAGATGTCAAGCGTCGGAGTGAAGGAAAGCTTCCGGAAGGATTCAACGAAGATGCGTTTAGATTTGCTAATCGCGACGAGGCGGCCAGGCAAGCACGTTGGATGCTCATCAAGGAAAAAATTATTGACGTCAATAAGCTTGAAGTCACTGACGAGGAAATATCCGCCTACTTTGCTGACAATGCGTCGGATGGAAGTTTTTCATCCGAGGATCTTGAAAATTATTATCGCAACGTTCCGGGTTTGATGGACGGATTGAAGCAACAACAGTTGAGTAAGAAAGTATTTGAGTATCTCGAGTCGAAGGTTATCATTACAGAGCTCGATAAGGACGCGTACGAAGCCGCTGAAACCGAAGAAAACAATTTAGACTAGAGCAGTTGCCATGGTTGATGATTTTGTAAAGTTCACGAAGAGTCTGACATCGCTACCGGAAGGAATCTATAGTGGTTCTATGCAGGAAGCTCCAATGAGCGGACTCGTGCCGATGGTAGTCGAACAGACGACCCGAGGAGAGAGGGCGTACGATATCTTTAGCCGACTGCTGAAAGAAAGAATCGTCCTGATCGGTACTCCGATCAACGATGCTGTCTCAAACCTTGCCGTTGCACAGCTCTTGTATCTTGCCAGCGAAGATCCCGAGCGAGACATTAATATTTACATCAACTCACCGGGCGGATCCGTCTATTCCGGTCTGGCAGTCTATGACACGATGCAGTACGTCAATTGCGACGTTGCTACAATTTGTGTTGGCCTCGCGGCATCGATGGGCGCTGTACTCCTGGCAACGGGAGCAAACGGAAAACGCGCAGCGCTTCCGAATTCTCGCATCATGATTCACCAGCCACTTGGTGGTGCCCAGGGTCAGGCATCAGATATCCAGATTCAGGCACGCGAGATTCTGAAGACCAAGCAGAAGCTATACGAGATTCTTTCTGACCACTCAGGTAAAACAACCGAGCAGATTGAGAATGATTCTGACAGAGACTACTGGATGAGTGCCGCTGAAGCGGCTGACTACGGACTCATCGACAATGTCTTGATGAAGCAGGGTGCGCCACCCAAAAAAGACTAAGCTGAACACGCTGCTACTGGGGGTTGAGCGAACTGCTTTCGGAACCAACGGACGTGCGGGTACATCGATCTTGATGCGCAGTCTTGTTGATGAGTAACCGGCAGGCGCAGTTAAAAAGCAAGATGCCGACTTCAACCGGGAGGGAGTCCCGGGTCGAATCATTGAGGTAATTGGTGAAGACCATTGATTAGTCCTCGCGCACCATGGCCATTGGGAGGTGTGGGGTTCCTGCTTCCATAAACTCGTCACCGGCTTGCTCGAAGCCCATCGAGTGATAGAGGCCATAAAGGTGCTTCTGCGCGTGGAGGTAGAAGCTGCGGTAGCCCTTATCGAAGGCGTCCTGGATGACAGCTTCAATGAGCTGCTTGCCGAAGCCGCGGCCGCGGTATATCTCCAAAATCGCGAACCGCTCCAGCTTTGCTGTCGGCATTCCCTCTCTGGAAATTTCGCGCATCCGAGCCGTACCGACGATCTCGCCCCCGTTCTCCGCCAGGTAGTGGATACTCGAATTATCCCATTCGTCCCATTCTTCCTCAGGAGGGCACGCCTGCTCGACAATGAAAACCTCCCGCCGGATGTCAAAACATCGCTGAATATCCGAATCCGTTTCAACCGGCCGGACCGTCAAAAGCTCTTTCATGGTAATAATTGATAAGTGCACGTATCATACGTATCTGCCAGCACTCTCCAAGACTTTCTTCGGGAATGCTCCATTTTTCCCCGGGGCACCGGACGATAATTGAGAATTCAGGCGATTGTAGCGTTTGAATGAAAAGACTCTCTGTCTTCGAACGATACGATGTCAGCGGCATAAAACACTTACAAATCTACAAAAGACAACGATGGAGCAACCGATATATCTCGATTACAACGCTACGACTCCTGTAGATGAATCTGTTGTCGAGCGTATGGTACCCTTTTTCGCCACAAACTTTGGTAACCCTTCCAGCAAGGGACATTCGTTCGGCTGGTATGCGGAGTCCGCAGTCGAGAATGCGCGGGAGCAGGTCGCGGCAGTCCTTAACGCCGAGCCCTCAGAGATAACGTTCACTTCAGGTGCTACCGAGGCTATAAATACCATCCTCAAAGGCATCGCACAAAATGCGGCCGGCAAGCGGATCATTACTTCGCCGACCGAACATAAGGCAGTCATCCAGACATGCGATTGCCTGGCCAGTCTCGGTGCCGATGTAGTCTACCTGCCGGTCGACAACAATGGTCTCTTTTCCATAGCCGACCTGGAAGATGCAATTGACGACAACACGATTCTTGTTGCCGTCATGTGGGCTAACAATGAGACGGGTGTAGTAGCTCCTATCGCGGAAATCTCCGCCGTCACTCGCTCTCGAGGCGTCCCTCTTTTTTCAGATGCAACGCAAGCTCTGGGAAAGATAGAGGTTGATGCTTCTCTCGTAGACTACCTTGCCTGCTCAGCTCACAAATTTTACGGCCCGAAAGGCGCTGGCGCTATCTACATCAATTCAACCTCCGGCCTGCAACTGAGTCCACTTATAACGGGTGGCGGGCAAGAAGAAGGACGTCGGTCCGGAACGCTCAACGTTCCTGCTATCGTCGGTATGGGCGAGGCGGCAGCACTGATCCCGAAGCGATGGAAAGAAGATTCGGAAAGATGGCTGACGCTCCGGGCAAGATTTGAGTCGCGCGTAACCGGGTGCGATGGTGTATTTGTGAATGGAGCCTCCGTCGAGAGGCTTCCTCAAACCGTTAACGTCGCTTTTCCGAATGTCTCCGGGATCAAACTTGGCTTACGCCTCCGCGAACTGGCATTCTCTGCAGGTAGTGCCTGCCAGTCTGGTGCCGGGAGCCCCAGCCATGTTCTCACCGCAATGGGAGTCGAATCAAATGTGGCAGGGAAATGTATCAGATTTAGCTTCGGTCGGAAAACGACTATGGAAGACATCGACCGCGCATGCGACATTATCTGCAATGCGTACGACGAACTCCTTGCCGCCACAAGCACACCAGCTGTAAACTGAAGGAAGTGAGATGGAGCCGATAGTTAATCGTGTCGCCGAAAGCGATATCGAGGTGTTCAACCTGGAGTCAATCGTTGAATTCGATTCGATTGTTTTGTTTGATATATCTCCGTTCCTGGATCGCGGAATCATTGTCAGGGAAAAAGAATTTCGGCAACACGTTCGAGATTTCGACTGGTCCATCTTGCAAGACAAACACGTTGCTCTGAATTGCTCCACCGATGCTATCGTTCCGTCATGGGCATACATGCTGGTTGCAATTCGGCTGAACGAAGTGGCCGCTACCGTTTACCAGGGAACCGAGCTGGACCTCATTAGGCACCTCTTTCGAATGCGGCTGGAATCGTTTGACTGGTCGCAATATCAGGATAAGATTGTTGTAGTAAAGGGCTGCGGATCGCAGCAGGTCCCCGAGGACGCCTACCTTGCTGCAGGACAATATTTGACGACGGTTGCGAAGAAAATCATGTATGGCGAACCATGCTCTTCGGTCCCGCTCTGGCGCAAGAAATCCGGTTCACCAGACATTAAGAAAACCGCACGTCCTGTTTCACCCGCATCATTACCAGGAAAGTCATGAATATCGATCTCGACGGGCGCCACATTCTGGTCACGGGTGCAAGTCGTGGTATCGGTAATGCAATCGCAAGGTCTCTTCTTGATGCGGGGGCTCACGTAGGACTCCATTGCAGGAGCCGAATCGACCCTCTCAAGGAACTGCAGTCGATGTACCCATCGAAGACCACAGTCTTGCAGGCCGACCTGACTGACCCTTCAGAGGCCGAACGCCTCTTCAGGGAATATGCTGAATCTGTTCCTCAAGTAGACGCCATTGTGAACAATGCAGGTGTCGCACTTGATACACCTGTTTTATCGACGTTTGAATCCTGGGAAGATTCTTTCGACAAGATGATGAATGTAAATCTGAAGTCTGCCATCGTCCTTTGTCGAATGGCAATCGTTCATTTCGTCGGCAACGAAGGTGGTCGGATACTTAACATAGCATCTCGAGCAGCATTTCGCGGCGATACCGCTGACTACATGGCCTACGCTGCTTCGAAAGGAGCTCTCGTGGCTTACACACGGTCGATAGCACGAGCTTTTGGAAAGCAGGGCGTGCGCGCGTTCATCCTTGCACCAGGTTTTACCAAGACGGATATGGCGGACGAGTTCATCGAACAATATGGCGAGTCACACGCCATCGATGACATTGCACTCGAACGATTGACAACCCCTGAAGATATTGCTCCCATCGCAACGCTATTGGTCAGCGGACTGGCTGATCATGCTACGGGCTGTTCAATCGATATCAATGCGGGAAGCTACGTCCACTAAGGCCACGCTGGTTGGTCGTGACCGCTTCGCCGTGAGGCTTCGTGTTTTTCCGTGTGAGGCTTCGTGTTTTTCCAATATCCGCCTCTGATTGATTGACGCTCTAGCCGATGCGAAGCATCTCGGCCTGTTTCGACAAATAGCACGACTCGAAATATTCGACCATGAGCTTATTGTCGTCAGATTCAAGCAGGCCCGGATCATTTTCAATCAGAGATTCCACCGTATTTCGTGCCACCAGAAGGAGCTCGCCATCGGTTGCCAGATCTGCAATCTTGAAGTCCGGTATTCCTGACTGACGGGTGCCAAAAAAGTCTCCCGCACCTCGAAGTCGCAAATCAGCTTCACTAATTTTGAAGCCGTCCGTAGTCTCGGCCATGGTATCCAACCTGACCCTGCCGTCTTCGCTTACCGGATAGTCATAGAGAAGGATACAGTAGCTTTGCTGATCACTCCGTCCGACTCGTCCTCGAAGCTGGTGCAACTGCGACAGACCGAATCGTTCCGCATGCTCGATAATCATCACCGTCGCCCCGGGGACATCTACACCCACTTCGATTACTGTCGTAGCAACTACAATTGATAAATCACCACTTTTGAAACGAGACATCACGTCATCCTTTTCGTCCGTTTTCATACGGCCGTGGACAAGGCCAACGTTATAATCTGAAAATTCTTTCGTGATCAGATCGAATCCATTCTGTGCATCTTTAAGGTCCAGTTTCTCGCTTTCCTCGACCAGCGGGTAGACGATGTATGCTTGATGGCCCTGGGATAATTGTTCTCTTAAGAATTCGTACACGTCGGCTCGCTCCGTCTCTTTGCGTAAGACAGTTTTCACAGGCTTCCGCCCCGGCGGCATCTGTTTGATGATCGACACGTCGAGATCACCATACAGTGTAAGTGCGAGGGATCGTGGTATTGGGGTCGCCGTCATCAAGAGCGTGTGCGGTGACGTTCCCTTTTCGCGCAGTGTCGAGCGCTGCATGACTCCAAACCGATGCTGTTCATCCACCACCACGAAGCCCAGGTTGTTGAAAGTCACACCGTCCTGAATCAAGGCATGCGTACCCACTACCACCTGCGTTTCTCCAGATTCAACGAGCTCCAGCGCGGCATCACGTTCACTCTTTTTCTGACTACCTTTCAACAAAGTAGTTTTGATACCGAGTGCATCCATGTATTGACCGATAGAGGCGTAATGTTGCTCGGCCAGGATTTCGGTCGGCGCCATGATAGCAGTCTGATACCCGTTCTCGATAGCATGAAGCAGTCCAGCGACGGCCACAATGGTTTTACCGCACCCGACATCTCCCTGCAGTAGTCGGTTCATCTGTGTTCCACTCGTACAGTCGGCATAGATTTCATCCATCACCCGACGTTGATCTTTCGTCAGATCAAAGGGGAGTACCGCCGACACCAGTTGCTGAGAAAGAATGCCGGGCTTATTGAATGCAAGTCCGGGAAGTTTCTGGCGTGTCTGTCTTGTTACAGCAAGCATCAGCTGAACGAAGAAGAGCTCTTCGAATTTGAGTCGACGAGTAGCGGCGTCCAGTTCATCCCGCGACTTGGGAAAATGGATAGCCCGCCTGGCTACCCGCCCGTCCAGCAGCCCGTTTTGCTCTGTCAAGGAAGTCGGAAAGAACTCCGGTATGCGTATCCCATGCTCCTTGATGAGCGTATATATGACTCTCCGGAATGTGCGACTGGTAATACCTGCTTCCTGAAGTTCCGTAGACCCGTGATACAACGCAATGATGCGCCCCGTGTCCAGAGAAGGGCCGTCATCGTTAAGCTTGTCGAAATCGGGATGGATCATAGACATGCCGGACCCGTATTTCTGGGGCCGACCATGGACTGCAACGCGATCACCCACCTCAAACGATTTGCGTATCCATCCCGTCCTTTGGAACCACACACATTTGAGCCGCGATAAAGATTCGTCTCTTACAACGAGTTCAAATCGACGTCGTCCACGGTTGATGGAGTTGGCAGAAATAACAGTGCCTACAACAGTCACCGGTCCTGCGGAAGCGGACAGATTTTTAATAGGAGTTACTGTTGCACGATCCAGATATCGCCGCGGATAGTATTGCAGCAGATCGTTGACGGAATGGATTCCACGCTTGGCGAGCGCTTCGGCGCGGCGCGGGCCAACACCTTTCAGGAATTGTATTGACTCAGCTAGGAAACTGACCGTGCCGCTCATACTTACCTGTTATTCGTAATACTAGACTCTACCCTGGCGGACAGAGAGCCTTTGCTCGCCGGCTCTTCGAACAAGAGAAATGACGAATCCGATCGACAGTAGAATGATTCCCATCCAGACAAGATTTATAAATGGCTTTTCGAGCGCCTGGACAACTATCCAATCCTGCTGTTGAGCTTCAACTCCATCGATAACAAGGCTGATGGAGCCGTCTGTAACATTCATCCCGACAAACGAAACCGACATTCCCCATCGGATAACTTCCGTCTCCAGATACTTGACAGACCCATCTTTCTCGATAATATAGACTGGCCGAATAATTTCGCTATCCTGGGTTTTCAGGTTGAGAATGTTCAGGACTGCTGCAACTGCTATCTCTGTGTTTTCAGTAGCAAAGTCAGTCGAGTCGACGACCTCGAAATCCTGAAACACGATGGTGTATTCGTCGGCACCAACGACTAACGAATCTCCCTTACGCATCGTCACATTCTCTTCCTCGTCAAGGCCAAACATATCGTTCGGAGTGACGGCTACAAATAGATCTTTCTTGAATCCGACTCTTACATCAGGATTCTGGATCCATTGATCCGAGTTACTCTTGTATACTACTGGATTGAGCGTGTACGAATCACCGTTCGGTTCAGTAACATTGATGATATACTGGGGATGTCCATCATCATTAATCTCTTTGCCCTCGTATCCCACCTGATATCCGCTGACAGAAACAGCTTCACCTTTTGACAGAACGAAATTGTCACGTTTGCCGTCGCCGAGTTCAACTCCCGAGTCTTTCGCAATAGGATTGGAGAAACCACTGGACGCGATTATCCCCAGAACCATAATCGCAAATCCGATGTGAGAAAATGCTCCTCCAGCAAGCTTGGGATTTCCCCGGCCAATCTTCCACATGACAATGGAATTGCTGTAGAGCGCGAAGAAAGTCACGAACAAGAGCAGCAAGAGCATTATTCCAATGCCATAGGACGACCAGAAGGATCCGAACGAATCCACGATACCAGCGGTGTTCATGGTCGTGGCAACATCTGCGGAAGCAAAGTCCGTTGTCCTCGCCGTAAACGGAGTGAACATCAATACAGCGATGGTACTTACGACTGCCAGTGCAATTGGCTTAAGCAACAGTTTGTTGAGTGTAACGACATCAATTTTAGTCCACCAGAAGAGCTGTCCAATCCCGATCAGGAAGACGAACATGATTGACAGAGGAAGCGACCAGGAATTGTAGAACGATATCGGCACGGTCGAGGGATTATCTCTAAAGATATTGCCAATGATCGGCGAGCTCGTTCCTACTGTTATTACCACCGCGATAGCGCTCAAAAGCATGGCGCCACAAAAAATCATGAACTCGCGGGACATGACGTTCGGTTCAGATGGTGGCTTCGGCAGCTCCGGCAATCGGTAAATCAAGAGGCCAAATCCAATCGCTCCCATCGACAAGATCCATAAAAGCAACTGGTTGTAAAGACCCAGGTCGACAAACGAATGGACAGACACATCGCCGAGGATACCACTTCGAGTCAGGAACGTCGAGTAGACAACGGTCATGTATGCCAAAATGCAGAGAAAGAGGGCAGCCTTGTGACTGTTTCCACTCTTCTTCTGGACAATCATTGTGTGAATGGCGGCTATACCGAACAGCCACGGTACCAGGGACGAATTCTCCACGGGATCCCAGGCCCAGTAGCCTCCAAAGGACAACGTCACATAAGCCCAGTATCCACCCATTGATATCCCAATCCCCAGGATGAGTGTAGCAAGTAGTGCCCACGGTAAAGCTGGCTTCGCCCACTGGGTGTACCGGCGTTTCCAAAGTGCCGAGACGGCAAACGCGAACGGCACAATCATGGCGGCGAAACCCATGAACAGTGTGGGTGGATGAATTACCATCCAGTAATTTTGGAGGAGATCGTTCAGGCCTGTGCCGTCCGCGGGAACGAGCCCGGCCTGCAGCATCGGAGCTTCGGGAAACTTCTCGGCGAGTGTTATGAACGGGGACGAGCCAATCGGAAGGCCGCCAAGTTTTAACCCCACCACCATGGATAGGAGGAAGGCTTGGCAAAGGGAAATCACCGTCATGACCGTCGACTCATAGGATCGGGCAAATCGGAACATCAGAAGGCCGACGATTCCGTTCAGTATAATCCACAAGAGGAATGAGCCCTCTTGTCCTGCCCACGAGCCGGAGACAAGGAAGTAGCCCGGGAGATCACGCGAAGAGTGTTCGTACACGTAGGCATACTGAAATTGATGCGTTGCCATCAGGTACACGAGAATCCCAAAGGCCGTCATGCTGCCGACGGCAACTACCGTCCAGGATACACGCCCAATTTTGATCCACTCACCAGCACTGGGCCCTTCCTTGCTCGCGAGGAAATAACTGAACATCGCCAGCAGACTGGCGACAAACGCTGAAAGAATCAGCAGATTTCCGATCGTTCCTGCCATCGTATAGAAATATTAAATAGACATTTGGAGTCGTTGTACCACCCTATATGATACGGTTCCAAACGTACTCATTGCGTTTCGGAGGAAAGGGGACTATTTGTCACCTTTTTGTGAAGATATTCTGCAGACAGCGCCTAGGTCTCCACAACACCACAGATGACCACCCTTGAGTATTATCGGATGAAAGTCTGCTTAAAGAAAGCAATCCCTCCGTCTACTATAACCGTAACGGAAGGAACCGCCAAACTATATATACACAGATACACATTGATTGGCGCGGTTGGCTATCCGCCTAGAGCTCAGCAGTATGCTGGGCTTTAGTACTTTAGCCCTGTTTCCAAAACAATCAATGGCAATTTAAAATGGATGTTATCGTTCGCCGGATAGACGACGGCTATAGATTCGAAGGCTCATCAGATCGAAAGATCAGCGTTCTGATGGATAATAGTATCGACTCGGGAGGGAAAGGAGAAGCTCCAAGCCCTCTTCAGGTTCTGCTCATTACTCTCGGTGGCTGCTCGGGAATCGACGTAGTATCTATTCTGGAAAAGTCACGACAGCAGATCGACAGTATGGAAATAGAACTGCACGCAGACCGCGAAAAGAAAGGGTTTATTTCACCTTTCAAGCATGTTCATGCACACTTTAAGTTCAGCGGCTCAATTGACGAAGATAAAGCAATCCGGGCCATCCGACTGAGTCTCGAAAAGTATTGTACTGTGAGCGATATGCTGAAAGCCACTGTCGAATTAACGGCTTCTCTTTCGCTAAATGCGGCAGAGAAAGTTGATATCAGCCTCAGTCTGTGACATTTGATACTAAACGCAACCTCGACGAAGGCAGGTAGGAAGGTGGCATAGTGTTTGGGACAATTGGAGCTAGTTTCATAATGAAACACGTCCGTTACCCTGCTGCAGTAATCTCGCTGTAGCATCAATTAAGCAGTTATAGTCTTGAACATACGTACAAATGTGCCTGGCAAGAGGATTCTCGCCGCACTACCCGTTTTGTTGCTCTTAGCATTCGTTGCGGTTGGCACCGTGGCTGCGCAGACCGGGCCGGTAGTGTCTGATCTGGTAATTTCCACGACGGACTCATCAGCAACGTTGACATTCACCACCGATGAAGCTGCTACCAGTGTCGTTGATTTTGGCACTACCACCTCGTACGACCGGCAGGTATTTGGCAACACTCTGCAGATTTTCCACTCGGTGGTCCTGGATACACTTGCTGAAAATACGGTTTACCATTACCAGCTAACTGTCGTCGACGTTCTCAATGACCAGACAGTGCTACCCGATTCAACGTTCCATACTGACGATGTCTCAGGACCTGTTGTCACCAACCTTGTGATCACCACTACAGATACATCTGCAACGTTGACGTTCGACACCGACGAGCCGGCTGCCAGCTCACTGGAGTTTGGTCTTACTTCCAGCTATGATTCAACCATCGTCGATTCTACTCTCTCGACATCACATTTGATTGTTGTAGACAGTCTCGATGAGAGCACTCTGTACCACTATGCACTGACGGTAACCGATTCGCTAACTAATGAGACGGCTCTGGGCGACTCTACATTCCAGACTCTCGATGTTACCCCGCCACTCATCTCGGGAGTTGTATTCTCGGATACAACTTACCACACAGTCCGGGTACAATGGACAACCGATGAGCCGACCACGGGCTACGCGGAAATCGGGAGCTTCCGCTCGCACGACGACACGTTGCGGACTTCTCACGACATCGTCGTTGATATTCTCACGCATCGGACGCAGAATAACAGCAAGCTCAGGATGATGTCCGGAGCGGACTACGGAATTTCGATCGTCGCCTTTGATTCGACTGGCAACTCAAGTTCAACCGGTGATTTCGACATTACGACCAAGTCCTACATCGAGGGGCCTCTACCAAGCGGATGGTTCACTTCGGATGTTGGCCCCATCATTCTGCCCGGAGAGGCTACGTACGATTCAGTTGCAAATGGCGGCATGTTCAGGATTGTCGGGTCGGGCAACCAGTTGTATTTCGACGAGGACGATTTCCACTTTACGTATGCTAACGTAACAGGAGATTTCATTTTTACGGCACAGGTCCTCTACTACGCCGGTACGTTGGCCCGGAATTCCAAGGCTTCGACGCACTTCCGAGAAAACCTTACAACAGGATCCCGGATGTTCAACCAGTCTGTAAACTTCGACGACACCGACAGGCTCTACTATCGTATTGAAGCTGATTCGGACCACGTGGACATCATTAGAAGCGACCTGCAGGCAAATCCGGGAGATTCTATCTGGGTGCGACTCTCCAGGTCGGGCAATACGTTCACAGAGCACTACTCGTCCGATGGGGTTAACTGGACTGCTCATGGCCCGAGTGGGGGTACGAACGTTAAACTCCCGTCTCAGGGACTAGTAGGAATGACATCACTGAGTCGCAGTGCTAACAGTTACACGGAAATCCTCTACAATAATGTGTTGCTCGAGCTTCCCGCTGATACAATTGATCCGGTGCTGGTGGATTTCAATGCTGTCGGAAACCTGGACACGTTGAATATCGATTTTGAAACGAACGAAAATGTAACGGCGATACTCGAGTACGGGTACTTCGTCCCCTACTCGGATTCTCTGATTTCGGACACACTTATTGCCGACAACTCCTTTCAGCTTACAGGGCTTGACGAAGGAGTCGAGTACAACTACCGAGTTGTGTTCACTGATGCGGGCGGTAATGTTGTCGTCGACCAGAACAGGACGTATATCTGGGGAACGCTGCCCGTAGAACTGACTTCGTTTACCGCCATTCAAGCCGATGCTGATGTCATTCTGAACTGGACCACTGCGTCCGAACTGAACAGTACACAGTTTAACGTTGAGGTCGCACCCGAAGGGGCAGAGTACAGCACTATTGGCTTTGTAGAAGCTGCGGGTCAATCGACCGAGGAGTTGAGCTATTCTTTCAGAGTACCGAATGTAGAACCCGGCAACTATCGATTCCGACTCAAGCACATCGACACTGAAGGTGTCTCGACAGTCAGTGATGAGATCAGTATTCTCGTGACGTTGACTCAAAAGTTTACGCTATCCGAGATTTACCCTAACCCATTTAATCCAACTGCGAGATTTACGCTGCAGGTCCGCGACGAACAGAACGTCGACGTTGAGGTGTATGATATGCTGGGTCGCCGTGTTCAGGTGTTGCATCGAGGAGTCGTACCGTCTAGCTCGAAGGAAACGTTCGAGATTGATGGCTCCAGGCTTTCCAGCGGACTTTACATTGTAAGGATTACTGGCGAACAGTTTGCGGACACCCGTAAGATTACACTTCTGAAATAGCAGCGTCAGAACGAAAACCGTAAGTACTTGCTCGACGGGTCGAACATAGGGGCAACAGACGAAGCAGAAGCTATCGCCAAAACGCCAGTCAATCTAAGATCACTTGTCGACCTTTATTTTCGACCATCTCGGTTTTTTTCTGAAAGATTCCTCGATATACCAGCCTTCTACCTCGCAGCGATCTGGCTAGTCGGAGTGGCCGCTGGAATTGACCGCATCGATACAAATCTTATCAAGGAAGATCTTGGCTCTCCGCGTACTAGTCCAGGCCTCGAAATACTGACAGAGTCATGGATCGCCTACTGGGCGTTTGCACTCATTGGCGGAATTATGGCCGGAGCTGTCATCTGGCTTCTGAATGGATGGTGGTACCGCGTTCGACTTGGGTGGTCAGGTGCCTCAAACCTTGACAAGAAAGAAGTCCGACTTGTATACATCTTTACCAATGTCGTCGTTGCTCTGCCGGCACTTCTTATTACAATTGCAATCTCCTTTGCCTACGATAACTACTTCGAATTTTGGATGTCGGACGATCCGTGGGCGACGTCCCTTGCCATAGTATCGCTGATCTTTCCGTTCTGGAGCATCCTCGTAAGCTATCGGGCCGTTCGTGTTCGCTTCGATGTCCTGCGAGGCCGCTCAATACTGTGGTTCTTCGCCCTGCCAACCCTCATCTATGTCATCTCGCTGAGCGCGGGTATTATCCTGTACTATCTGTTCGGAATATGGGAGCCAACGTACGTGACCTAGTTCACAGCACATAACCCACTGGCAATGCGTTGTGCAAATACTCTACCTTGTCTGTTGACGCTCACACCGCGAGATATTTTAGACGTAAAATGCACCCGAAGTTCAAGCTGAAGAAAGCCGTCCAAATCATTGGAACGAGCATCGGACTGGTCTTGATTGGAGTCGTCGCGGTTATTTCCTGGAATACTGTGAACTTTGTACCCGAGTATCCCGCACTATCTCAGGTCCCTGCAGCCAACATTGATACGACCCATGCCGTTGACCGTCTCTCTGCCGCTGTGCAGATCCCGACAATCTCAGAACGTGATGCAGCCCTGACAGACTCGGCTGCTTTTGTTCGAATGCACGCTTTTCTCGAGGACTCCTATCCTGCTTTTAGCAACGTTGCAGAGCGAATTCTGGTCAGCGACCTCAGTATCCTGTATCGCTGGGAAGGGAGCGATAGTGTGCTTCAACCAATTCTGTTGTCCGGTCACCTTGATGTTACGCGAGTAGAAAACGCGGACCGGTGGAAGCACGATCCCTTTTCGGGGACGATCGACTCCGGACACATCTGGGGACGAGGTGCGATCGACAATAAGGCCGGTGTTGTCGCAATGATGGAAGCCGTCGAACTGCTGGCAGCTGACGGCTATATACCCGAGCGCACTGTTTATCTTTCATTCGGGCACGATGAGGAGACAGGTGGTAGCCGAGGAGCGGCAGAAGTGACTCGCTACCTGTCAGAAATGGACCAGAAAATGCACGTCGTCATCGATGAGGGAGGTGTCATCGCGCGTGACGCGATGGACGGGCTGGACGTTCCGATTGCCTTGATCGGTATTGCGGAAAAAGGATCTTTTAATCTTGAGCTTTCCGTGGTTGACCACACTGGCCATTCGGCTGCTCCGCCGGAAGAGACGAGCATTGAAATTCTGAGTCAGGCAATCTCTGCCGCTGCCAACGTCAGGCTGCAATCCCGAATAACGGATCCTGTCAGTCAGTTTCTGCAAAGCATCGGGCCCCTCTTGCCACTAACTAAAAGACTAGCATTATCCAATCGCTGGCTGTTCGACAGGCTAGTCGTTAATCAACTTCTGGGTCAGCGACACACTGCAGCCATGGTACAGACTTCTTCATCCACGACTATGGTGTCGGGAGGAGTTGTCCCAAACGTATTGCCGGAAGCCGCCACGGCAGTAATAAACTTCCGCTTATTGCCGGGTGATGACACGATCGAAATCACGAGGCAGGTTGTCGATGCGATAGCGGATCCGAGAGTTAACGTTGCGCCGGTGGGAAAAGCATTTACTTCAAGTGCTATCTCGTCGACGAGCAATGATATTTATGGTCGATTGGAATCCATTGCCTCAGGATTATCGGAGAAACCAATTGTGGTCGCGCCATACCTTTTCGTCGCCGGCTCCGACTCCAAATATTACTCACAATTGTCGCCAAACGTATACCGATTCTCGGGTCTCGACCTCACCGGCGATGAACTGAAAAGCATTCACGGAGTCAACGAAAGAGTCTCCGCGTCCAGCCTGGCAACAGCGATTCAATTTTACTACCAATTCATTCGCTCCGAGACTTCTGCACAGTCGACCGCTCGTCATTAATCAGCGTCTCTTTCGGCCGATAAATCCGACATAAATGCAATAAAAATTAGTCGGGAAGGAGCGGAATGACGTTGAAGGACCCATTAGTACTCTTGGTTTTAGATGGTGAAAGCGGGCAGGCCCTCAAGGCAGTCCGTTGCCTCGCAGAACTCGACAATGTGATTATCCATGTCGTAAGTAGAGATGCTTCAGCGCACATACGCCTCTCACGTCATATCAAGTCGTTTACTTTTCTCGATACACTTCTTTCCCACGAACAGTATACAGAGCAGTTGTTCGAGCTGGTTCGGGAGAAGGACGTGTCAATGATTTTCCCGATTCTCGAGAAATCGGTAGGGATGATCGGACTTCTCCGCGAAAGATTTGAGGAGCAGTGCATCGTTCCTCTCATACCTGATCCTGACTCATTCAGGATCGCGACCGACAAAAGACTACTTGGAGCGTTTATGCACGAGCATGGAATACCAGCTCCGCTCACGTATGTCTTCGATGGAGTTCCTGGCAACGAAGAAACAATTGAAGCATTGCAGTACCCGGTGTTGGCAAAGCCAGGACGAGGCGGCTTCGGGCGAAATATATCTACGTTTAGTTCGGCTGATGATTTGAAATCGTTCTTGTCTGACTCGACAATTGAACCATCGGATTATGCCGTCCAGTCATTTATGGCGGGTAGCGATATTGACTGTAGTGTTATCTGCAAGCATGGAGCAATTGTTGCGCATACGATTCAGCAAACAATAATCTCATCTCGGAGAAAGTACGGACCGCCTACGGGTATAGAGTTTCTTCATGATGATGAGGTGTTCGAAATTGTACGGCAACTTATGGTGTTGTTAAACTGGAACGGTGTAGCGCACGTAGATCTTCGCCGAGACACTGCTGGTCGCTACTATGTACTCGAAATCAACGCCCGGTACTGGGGTAGTCTGATGGGATCCATGTCCGCCGGCGTAAACTTCCCGGGTATTGCCTGTCAGCTGGCTCTGGGTGAAGAAGTCCAGACAGCCCCTGTGAAACATGCCAGGTATGGTGTCGGATTGTTGACATTTAAAGAGCGCCGGGCACAAGCCAGAGCTGGCATCCCCTTGAAGAACACACAGTTCCGGTACATGATAAAGGACCCAGTTCCCGACGTGGTAGAAACGGCGACCATCCTGCGTCAAAGTCTCCGGGCCAGGTTGACAGGCAAGTAATCTGAATCCCATCGGCAACTGTCCGTCTTGATTTTGAAATGTTGTCTACAAGGGGCTAGTCGGGCATCAGTCCGGCACGCCGAGCGTACTCGAAAACATTGCCGGCCGCCAGAATCTCAGCTACGTCACCCAGGGGATTGAGCAAGTATTCTTCGCCCGACGTCAGGTTCTTGAGTTTGCCAATGGATGAATCTATCTCAAGAGTATCTCCTGTAGAGATGCTCTCAATCAGTCGGTGGCGTGTTTCGTACGGTGTCAGAAAACCGCCGTCAACTGAGTTACGATAAAAGATACGGGCATAGCTCTCTGCAACGACTGCCTTGCAACCGGCTTCCCGCAACGCAAACGGGGCATGTTCTCTTGACGAGCCACAGCCGAAGTTTGAACCTGCGATAAGGATCGAATATTTCGATGTGAACTCACCATCTTCAGTAAACGGAAGGTGCCCGTTTGGTAAACCCTGGGAGCCGGGAGGCACTCCACTGAGCGCAAAACGCCCGTACTGCTTTCTCTCTTCCGGTTGCGTGAGACTATAAACCAGATGTTCAGCGGGAATGATCTGATCGGTATCAACCGAGTCGCCTACTACGTATGCCGTGCCTCGAATAATATCTTGCATTATTTCTGTTGGTTGGATCCCGTCTGTTCAATTAGACCAGGACTTCTCTGGGGTCAGTGATAACCCCTGACAATGCAGAGGCAGCAACGGTTAGTGGGGAAGCGAGGTAGACAGCCGACTGCTTCGATCCCATTCTTCCCGGGAAATTTCGGTTCGTTGTAGATATTACGACTTCGGTGCCGTGGGTTCTTCCGAACGTATCTATCGGACCACCAAGGCAAGCGGCACAGCTTGACTTACCGATCCGGCAGCCGGCATTCAGGAAGATATCTTCGATAGAAGTGCCATCAACGAGCGTTGTTTTTAGCTGGCGGCCGACCTCGGTGGTTGCCGGTACGATGAACGTGTCAATTTTGACTTCCTCGCCTTTCAAGACTCGGGCAGCAGCTTCGAAGTCTTCCAGCTTTCCTCCGGTGCAACTGCCGATGTACGCCCTGTCTAACCGGGTCCCACGAACCTCGGTCACTGTCGCCTTATTGTCGGGCCGATGTGGTTTTGCTACGACTGGTTCCATTGTAGAGACGTCGTACACGTGCTCTGTATGATATCGAGCGTGTGCATCACTATACTCGGGTTGAAACTCTGCCGTTGTACGTGATCGAACATATTCAAATGTTTTATCGTCCGGAGGAATGATACCATTTTTTCCACCGGCTTCGATTGCCATGTTCGTCAGGGTCATCCGTTCTTCCATAGACAGATCAAACACCGCTTCGCCGTCAAACTCCAGGGCGCGGTAGGTTCCTCCGTCGCATCCTATATCACCAATGATATTGAGGATGAGATCTTTGGCCATGAGGTAGGGAGGGAGTGTACCTTCAAAGACAAATCGCATGCTTTCCGGTACCTTGAGCCAGATCTTGCCGGTACCCATGATGAGAGCGGCATCAGTATTCCCAACACCCGTCGAGAAAAGTCCAAATGCACCCGAGGTACAGGTATGGCTGTCTGTACCTATCAGAATCGATCCGGGTCTGTTGAAGCCCTCCTCCGCCAGGCCGATATGGCACACGCCTTTGTATCGATCGGTGCCGACGTCATAGAAATGCGGCAGGTCATGTTCAGAGGCAAATTCGCGTAAGATTTCGACGTTCCGGTTGGCATGCCTGTCGGACGTAAAGATGTAGTGATCCGGCATAATGACGACCTTGTCGCGGTCCCACACTTTAGCATCTTGACCAAACTCGCGTTTAAAGATGCCAATGGTTGGAGGGCCACATACATCATGCGTCATCAGGATATCCACGTCTACCCAGATGTTCTCACCGGGGCTCACCCGGTCCCGCCCGGCATGTCGAGCAAGGATTTTTTCTGTTATGGTCTGAGCCATCCGACTATTGCCCCTGGAATGATTGCATAATACCTTCGGCGACAAACTTGACGGACTCTTCTTCCGTGCGGAACGATGCAAGACTATTCAGGGCGCCGATGTAGGCATTCGCAGATGCTTTAAGTACGTCAGTACCAGTCGAGCGGCCAGCGAACAAGGGGCCATCGAGACTTATCAGTACAGACACTTCACCAAGGGCATCCGCTCCCTCGGAGACAGATCGAATAGTGTAGTTGACAAGGTCATGAGCTTCATTCGTTGCGTGGTCAATCGCGTTGTATAAAGCGTCTACCGGTCCATCGCCAGTAGCAGTGGCTTCGCGGACATCGCCAGATTCAAGGTGTTCGACACGAACGATAGCACTTGGTTGTTGATCGGTGCCAACCGACACTTCCATATGGATCAATTTAAAATGGGGAGTTGATTTCATAGGTCCCGATTCTTCGTTTATTAAATGAAATAGGTCTCGATCGTAAATTTCTTTTTTTCGGTCCGCAAGCTCGACGAACTGGGCGTACACATTATCTCGCTGGTCAGCAGAAATATTGAAGCCCAATTTCTCAAGCCTGCTGAACAATCCATGTCGGCCGGAGTGCCGACCCAGTCGAATAGCTTCCGTCGTCTGGCCGACGTCTTCCGCGCGCATGATCTCGTATGTGTCGCGACGCTTTAGCACACCGTCTTGATGTATGCCCGCTTCGTGACTGAAAGCATTCCTTCCGACTATGGCCTTATTCGGTTGCACGTTGAATCCCGACGACGTGCTTACAATCTGACTTGTGTCCGTTAGCAGAGTCGATTCGATGCCGGTCCATTTTCCGAAGCGTTCCTCACGAACCTTGAGCGCCATGGCAATCTCTTCGAGGGCAGCGTTGCCGGCCCGTTCACCGATACCATTGATGGTACACTCTACCTGGCGGGCGCCCGCTGATATGCCGGCGAGAGAATTGGCAACAGCAAGTCCAAGATCGTCATGACAATGAGTCGAAAGGACTACGTTCTCCGGGACCCTGCAATTTTCCTGAACAGCCGTAAACAGACTGGCGTAGTCGTCGGGCAGGCAGTAGCCTGTCGTGTCGGGGATATTGATGGTTGTGGCGCCAGCTCTTATGGTAGCGTCGATGACCTCGCACAAAAAGGAAATGTCGGTGCGCCCTGCATCTTCAGCACTGAACTCGACGTCATCTGTATACTTCCGCGCCAGAGTCACTGCGTCGACAGCCATTCTTTTCACTGTCTCTCTCTTCTCTTCGATAGTCGTTCCGTAACGGACATCGCCAAACTTGCTTTCCAGATGTATATCACTGGTCGCGATGAAAGTATGGATGCGTGTATTAGTTCCTTTCCTCAGGGCCAGTGCTGCAGATTCAATGTCGCGGGGTGTGGCGCGAGCAAGTGCACAGATTGTCGGACCCTGAACTTCGTCAACAATACGCTCGACTGCTTCAAACTGAGCAGGAGACGAAATTGGAAAGCCGGCTTCGATAATGTCGACGCCAAGTCGAGCCAGCTGGTGGGCGATAGCTATTTTTTCCGGAATGGTTAGAGCCGCACCAGGAGCCTGTTCGCCATCACGAAGTGTAGTGTCGAAAATAATAATGCGGTCTCCCGGCGATTTTTCAGGAATTACTTGCATAGAGTCAGTTTCGTTTACATTTATTCTGGAAATAGTGGAAAAGTCACACAGCAGGCGAATACTCGATAAGCCGGATTGCATCAGCTACTCGCTCGCCGAAGTCGCTCGTACTGACAATGCGGCAGCCTGCACGGGCCAGATCGTCTGTCCGGTATCCTTTCTTGATGACGGTGAACACCGCGTTTCGAACACTCGTGGCGGCATCGACTTCTCCCAGTTCATGGAGTAGCATCGCACCACTGAGGATTGCAGCCAGTGGGTTCGCACGATTAAGCCCCGCAATTTCGGGCGCAGAACCGTGGACAGGTTCGAAGAGTCCGACGGTACCACCCGTACTGGCAGAAGGCAGAAGTCCGATCGATCCAGGTAAAACAGCGGCAAGATCCGAGAGAATATCTCCAAAAAGATTCCCGGTGAGTATCACATCGAATTGCCGGGGATTGTGCACCAATTGCATGGCAGCATTGTCGACATACAAGTGGTTCAGCTCTACATCAGCATATTCTCGCCTGTGCAGGTCGGTTACCACTTCGCGCCACAACTCTGAAACAGCCAGAACATTTGCCTTGTCAACCGATGTAACTTTTCCTCGTCGGCTTCGCGCATAGTTAAAAGCAACCCGTGCGATTCTGGTGATCTCACTTTCTCGGTACCTCATGGTATTGAATGCTTCAACGTCCGCTCCGACAGTTCTTCCAGAGGGTGTACCGAAATAGATACCGCCGGTAAGTTCTCGCACAACGATCAGATCCACTCCACTGACAACGTCTCTCCGCAACGGTGAAAGTGATGCCAGGTCTTCCGAAACGTTGACGGGCCGAATGTTCGCAAATACACCAAGGGTTTGTCGTAGCTGCAGTAGGCCTGCCTCAGGGCGTTGGGATGCGGGAAGCGAATCCCATTGTTGTCCTCCAACGGCACCAAGTAGAACCGCGTCACCGTCGAGGCAGGCCGACGACACCACTTCGGTAAGGGGGCTACCGCTACTCTCGATCGAGGCACCGCCAAAGTCATATGATGATACATCTATGCTGAAACCATGAATGTCAGCAGCTGCCTGTATAGCTCGAAGCGCCTCAAATGATACCTCCGGGCCGATACCATCTCCCGGGAGCAGGATAAGCTTGTGTGTCTTCATAACAGATGACTAATCAATTGTGATGATGTAATTCATGACAGTGCTTCCACAGGAGATGCTGCTGTATCTTCAGACTTGTCGCGCTTGAGCCAGCTCATCATGTTTCTCAATTTTTTTCCAGTCTCCTCCAGAGGGTGGGACTGAGAAGCCGAGCGCAATTTGTTCATATTTGGCCAGTTGTTATCGCACTCCTCAATCCATTCACGCGCAAACTCACCCGACTGAATTTCCTTCAGGATCTTTCGCATTTCATCTTTAACACCTGCACCAATGACGCGGGGACCACGCGAGTAACCGCCGTACTCGGCAGTATCACTCACGGAGTAGTTCATGTATGCCAGGCCACCTTCGTAGTAAAGGTCGACGATCAGCTTGAGCTCATGTAGTACTTCGAAGTATGCCAACTCAGGAGGGTACCCGGCTTCCACGAGAGTTTCGAAGCCTCCTTTAATAAGTGCCTCCGAGCCGCCACACAAAACGGCCTGCTCACCGAAAAGGTCGGTCTCCGTTTCGTCCTTGAAGTTGGTTTCGATGACCCCGGCTCTCGTACCACCAATGGCGTCCGCGTAGCTGAGGGCAAGGTCGAGGGCAGTTCCGGTCGCGTCGTTGGCTACGGCTACCAGACAAGGGACCCCATTGCCCTGTTCAAATGTCCGGCGCACGAGATGTCCCGGCGATTTAGGGGCTACCATGAAAACGTCGGTACCTTGGGTTGGAACGATTTGTTTGTAATGGATATTGAATCCGTGCCCAAATCCAAGCGCTTTGCCAGCCGTTACGTACGGCTCAATTTCTGATTCGTACACACGTTTCTGAACCTGGTCGGGGACGAGTATCATGATGACATTGGCCCACTCTGCAGCGTCTGCGATGGACATAACCGTCAGTCCTTTCGCTTTTGCCAGGTCTGCCGACGAAGAGCTCTTACGTAAACCCACGACAACGTCAACGCCATTGTCAAAAAGGTTCAACGCGTGTGCATGCCCCTGGCTGCCATAACCGATTACTGCTACTCGTTTACCGCGGATGAGCTGTTGATCCGCTTCGTAATGCATTTTCATTGTGCCAACTATTTTAGAGTTAAAAAGAGATTAGTCTCCAAATACCAGGGTGCGTCGCATGGCTACTCTGCCACTCCGGACGACCTCCTGAATTCCGTGTGCCTGCATAAGTCCGATGAAAGCGTTGATCTTACTGGTCGGGCCCGTAAGTTCGAATGTCATCGAGTCGGGAGTAATATTGACAACGTTGCCTCGAAAGATGTTGACGATGTCCATCATAGCGGCTCTGTTTTCGGTTGTATAATCAGCGCGTAAGAGGCAGAGCTCACGCTCCACGTATTCACCGTCCGTTACATCGTCTATGTCAAGCGTATCAACGAGGTTATTCAGTTGTCGCAAGACCTGTGCGACGATCTTGTTAGTGCCAGATGTTACCAGCGTCATTCTGGCGACCGAGGGATCTTCCGTTTCGCCGACCGAAACGCTTTCGAGCTGAAAGCCTCGCTGCGAAAACAGATTCGCAACACGATTAAGTGCTCCGACGGTGTTTTCGAGTCGGACGGTAATCACATGTCTCCTTGCCGGACCCGTGTCCTGATCAAAGAGTGATTCGCCGGCAGACTGCCTGCGGAAAATCTGTTGCGGTGTAAGAGTCTCAAGTGACATAATTTTGTGGGATAGGATTTTCGCGGGAAGATCTTCTAGACGTCGACGCTCGATTTAAAGCGACTGGTGATCATATCGTCCGAGGCTGCTCCGGCGGGCACCATCGGAAACACCATCTCTTCAGTGACGACTCTGCAGTCGAGGACAACAGGCCGATCAGTTATGGCAAACGCTTCTTCGAGTGCAGAGGCTACTTCCTCCGGTTTGGTAACGCGGATACCGACACAGTTATATGCCTCTGCGAGTTTGACGAAGTCTGGATTGGTAGGCGTCAGGTCGGTATGGCTATATCGTTCGCTATGAAATAATTCCTGCCACTGCCTGACCATCCCGAGGAAACTATTGTTGAGAATGACAACCTTGATAGGGAGGTTGTGAGCCGCGGCGACACCCAGTTCCTGCGAGTTCATCAGGAAGCCTCCATCGCCGTTGATAGAGATGACGGGGGTATCCGTGCCGCGTAGGCTGAAGGCAACGCCGATGGATGCTGGTAATGAAAAACCCATAGTACCGAGGCCGCCCGAAGTAATATGCGATCGGGGTTGGCAGAACTGGAAGTACTGTGCTGTCCACATCTGATTCTGACCAACATCAGATACAACTACCGCCTTGCCGTTCGTACGCTCCCGCAGTTGTTGCAAGATATATTGCGGGCGCAGTTGCCCATCGTCTTGATAAGACAACGGGCATTCGTTTTTCCATTCGTTGATTTGAGCTAACCAGGGAGACGTGTCCAGCGTTTCGACAAGCGGCTCGAGCTGCGCCAGAACACATTTAACATCTCCTACAATTGCACAGTCCACCTGCACATTTTTAGAGATACATGCCGGGTCGATGTCGATATGGATGATGCGGGCGTTGGGGGCCCACGCATCCAGCTTGCCTGTTACTCGGTCATCAAATCGAGCGCCTACCGCGATCAACAGATCGGCATTCTGAATTGCCTGATTGGCATACCACGTACCATGCATTCCGAGCATGCCGAGCGACAGAGGATCGTTTTCGGGAAACGCGCCGAGTCCGTGTAACGTCGTGGTAACCGGTATCGAGGAACGGCGGGCGATGTTGGTCAAGAGCTCACTCGCGCCGGACGAAATGGTACCCCCGCCCACATAGAAAACCGGTCGACTCGAAGCAGCGATCATTTTCGCCGCTTCCTTTACCTTGCTGGCGTTGCCAGTCGTTGCAAACGAGTACCCCCGCAACGAAACCGTCTCAGGGTAGATGAATGGAGCAGAATGGGACATGACGTCTTTCGGCAGGTCCACGACGACGGGCCCGGGTCTTCCGGTTTGAGCGATGTAGTATGCTGCTTTTATGGTCGAGGCGAGCTCACTAACGTCTCGCACAAGAAAGTTGTGCTTTGTGATGCTACGAGTTATCCCAATCGTATCAGTTTCCTGAAAAGCGTCGTTACCAATCAGGTGAGTAGGAACCTGCCCGGTAAAGACGACGATGGGAATGGAGTCGAGATAAGCATCTGCGATTCCGGTGACACAGTTGGTTGCTCCCGGGCCACTCGTTACGAGCACCGTTCCGACCTTCCCAGTGGCTTTCGCATATCCTTCTGCAGCGTGGGTACCTCCCTGTTCATGGCGGACGAGGATATGTTCGAAGCTGGGCTTGAGTCGCTCCATCGCGTCGTAGATATTAATGACTGCACCACCGGGATGGCCGAAGACATATTCGACACCCTCGGCTTCGAGCGAGCGAATCAAAATTTCCGATCCGGTGAGCGATCTGCCGGCTGACTTATCCGTG
>CBDUKH010000010.1:0-54127 GCA_965367755.1 uncultured Rhodothermales bacterium | reverse complement strand
AGGATCGCGCCTCCATCAACGGTTTCGTGACGGATGAAACGACAGGAGAGACGCTACTCCTGGCAAATATATACCTACTCGAAACTCAGACGGGTGCAGCTACAAACAATGCCGGCTATTATACCATCACGGGAATCACCCCAGGTACATATACGGTCATCTGCACGTACATCGGCTACGAAAATTATCGGGAAGTGATCACTCTGGGGTCCGGCGACAAAGTACGATTGGATATTAAACTGATCCCGGAAGGTGTTCTCGTTGACGAGATCGTTGTAAGTGCAGACAGGGAAACCGAAGATGAAATCAGACGATTGGGTGTTGCCCAACTCGATACGGACGTTATAAAAAAGCTCCCTGCAATTCTCGAACCCGATGTGTTTCGATCGCTTCAAATTCTTCCAGGTGTCAAAGCTGCATCAGATTATTCCAGTGGTCTTTACGTGAGAGGGGGGAGTCCCGACCAGACTCTCATTTTGCTTGACCGCACAACAGTGTACAATCCCTCTCATTTCTTCGGCTTCTTCTCGACCTTCAACCCGGACGCAGTTAAAGATGTCCGACTTTATAAAGGAGGATACCCGGCCGAATATGGCGGGCGCCTCGGCGCTGTTGTGGACATCTATAACAAGGATGGAAACCGACTGGAAACTCATGGCACCGGAAGCCTTGGTTTACTCGCTTCCAGAGTGATGGTCGAAGGTCCTTATTCCCGCGGGTCGTGGATGATTGCATTGCGGCGTTCGACGTTGGAACCACTGCTCGCTGCCCTGCAAAGTCAGGATATAGACGGCATACCGGAGAGTTTTTACTTCGTCGATGCCAACGGTAAAATAAACTTCGACGCCTCACAAAACGACCGTCTTTCCATCTCATTCTACGCGGGGCAGGATAAGCTGAACCTTCCATTTCTTGACGATGCATCTGTCGATCTGTCGTACGGGAACCGTACGTTTAGTGCCAACTGGACGCACATCTTCTCTGAGAAGCTTTTCTCAAACTTCAACCTGACTGCGTCCAACTATTTCAGTAGGCCAAATTTTATTATCGCTACTACTGAGATTAAAAGACGCAACGATGTCGATGACATCTCTGCCAAAGGTGATTTTGAATACATCCCCAACGAACACCACTCCTTTAACATTGGATTCTGGACAGGCAATTTCACCTTCCGGCTTGTCGATTCTTTTGATGGCGAGCAAACTCTTACGGAACGAATACAAACCGTCTATTCGTCGGGATACCTGCAACACGTTTATAAACCTACCAACCGGTGGCGACTTCAGTCTGGCGTCCGAGTGAACTACTTTGGCGAAGGAAACTATACAAGGTTTGAGCCTCGATTATCGCTCGAACACCAGCCGGTAGATGCCGTTCGCCTGCAGCTCGGTTACGGTAGATACTATCAGTTCCTGACACTTGTCACCAGTGAGCTCTTTTCGGGTTCAGACATCTGGCTCACAACCGACGAAGGCGTTAGCCCAGCCTTCGGCGACCAATTCGTCGGGGGAATAAAAATCGCGCTGTCCCCATCATATCGAATGGAAACAGAAGTATACTATCGCTCCATGCGCGACCTTTTTCAACTCGATCCATTCATTGGCGATGCCGCTGGTCTCGACTACGCCGAGCTATTTCAGTTTGGAGAAGGTTACGCCTACGGGAACGAATGGGTGCTTGAAAAAGGTAGAGGAAAACTGACAGGATTCCTGGGGTATACTCTTTCTACTACGCGCCGACGATTTCTCGAATTCGAAGAGTTCAAGATCTATCCACCAAAGTTCGATCGTACGCATGACATCGACGCCCTGCTCAACTATCAGCTTGCCCGCAAATGGCGCGCCACCGCTGTATTCAGCTATGCCACAGGTCAGGCGTATACGCAGCCCGAAAGTCAGTTCAAACTGATTGACAATCCCCTGGGGTCGACAGTCAAAGACGTCCTTGCAAGTGACTTTAACGGGTCACGACTTCCGGCATACCACCGCCTCGATGTCGGGATAAGCAAGACGGGGAGTTTCTTTAAATTTGCTGAATACGACCTGCAGCTGCAGGTCCTGAACGTCTATAACCGGAGAAATATCTGGTTCTACTTCTTCGACTTCGAAGAAGACAACCGTATAGATCGGACCGAAGTACCGCAGATACCGGTGCCCTTGCCGAATATCTCATTTACACTGAGCTTTTAGAATGAGAATGACACTCAAAATAACCACTCCAATTTTTTTACTGACTCTCCTACTTTCCAGCTGCGATGCTCTAGACGTTCAGGGTGTCGATGAGTTCGTTGTCGAGGCGTACCTTATCGAGGGGCAACAGCTACCGATCGTTCGATTGTCGCGGACCACTGGCATAGATGAACAGTACGACTTTACAGCCTTGGCAGTCACAAATGCATCCGCAAGAATTGAACTGCTCGCGACGGACGGTAGCGTCGAGACGGCAATCCCGTATTCTCAACGAGAAAACCTGTACTGGCCAGATGAAAACCACTTTGTCCAGGCGGCACGCACTTATCGTTTAACTATCGACATCCCGGGCGTCGATCAACAAATTGTCGCCACAACCCTGATTCCCGGCGCCTTCGATCTGATCTCCGGCAAACCTGATTCAGTGTTGTATCAAGGCGCAGAACAGTTTTCGGTTAACGTGACCGAAAGTGTTTATCCCGGGCGGCAGGCAGTCTATGTTTTCACTGTAGAAGCACTCGAACCCAGTGTCGAATCCCTTACACCATTCTACCGGGACGTTCTCAATCCGGATTCAGAAGATGGGGGCGAGATTGAGGACGTAATTCTTAACGAGTCGTTTGTGATTAACGAGGCCAATTTCGACATCGAACCAGATGGTACATTTTCGATCAAGTTGCCGTGGCTGGCAGTCGCGTTTTATGGTCCCAATAACATCATCGTAAATGCGATCGATGACAACCTGTTCGACTTTCTGCGGTCTCACACTGTTCAGCAGGGAGGTTCCACGTTTTCGCCCGGCGAAATACCTAACGTTATCGATAACATCGAAGGTGCCACCGGTGTATTTGGTGCCATTACTCGCCGGAACTCCGAAGTGTTTATTAAGGATCGCGAATTGTAGTACTTCGGCAGTAGCTTGAGACTCCGAAGAAGTGACGCACTCCGCAAGAGCTGTTTCTTGCCTGCTTCGGTAAATGGCTAAACGATCTCGGCGGCAACCAGAATATCCAGAATTTCCGATAACATCATCGCCGTAGCACCCCACACTTCGTGGCTACCGACCTGGTAGAGGGGAACCTTGACGTTCATTTTCCGAATGGACATTATAGTCTCCCGAACATTTGATGTGTCAGTCATCGACGCTACCGGTGCGTGGATAATTGATTCGACTTCTGTTTCATCTCTAGTCCATGCAACAGCATTTATTACGATTCCGAGATACGGATGCACACAGAAGTTCGAGGGCGGAATATAGAGCGGCGTCAATGCACCGGCTAATACATATGAGGACGGGGCGGCGCCTACTTCCTCGCACGTTTCCCGCATGGCTGCCTGAATATGTGTTTCGCCCAGCTCGCAGCTACCACCGGGGAATGATATCTGGCCACCATGATTATTCAATCCGTTCGTTCGTTGAGTTAGGACTATCGAAGGCGTCGAAGATAGATCGAGTAGCGCGAGTACTCCAGCCTGCCGGCAATCCTTATCGTAAACACTATGTACCGATGTGTCTCGTCGATGAAACGGCGCCATCCTCACATGAGCTGCATGCCCCGGGAGTTCTTCAAGCATCCGGGGCCGTAGCACTTGATAAACTTCTTCAGGGGATCGGGTTCTCATCAATCAGACGAGCGGTACTGTTGGATACGGAAATCTGTTATGTCAGCCTCATACGAAATCAAGACAGTGTAATATCGCGATCGTCGCTTTATCGTGACGTTGCCTTCGACCATGCGATGCCGCGGGCGGTCAAGCTGCATCTCGTTTACATATTCCGTAGTAATGACAAAGTTCGGACTGTCCGGTCCGGGATTAATTATACTGCGGCTTCTTATTAATCGATTCGTACTCTGCTCAAACCAGAACGAGATACGCTCCACCGGCAGCTTTCGATCTCTGCGAATTACTTCGACGCGCCAGGCTTCCCGACCATCCAGTTTTTCCGATTTTACTGCGCCAGCGGGTCGCATCTTCTCCATCAATGCTGGTCTAATTTCCGTTTCTTCCAGCATCTCTTCGATCTGCTTCCGAGTATTTGTGTGCCATCGTTCTTTAACCTCATTCAGTCGAGGTCGGGGAACCGGCTTGTCATTGACAAAGGCCTGTCGTGTTCGAGTCCACCGTAGGGATCTGTAGGGCAGAGAACGCACACTGGAGTGAATCTCCATTGTGGGTGACCCAAACGGAGCATCAATTTTCCATTTAACAGCCTCCTCAAAATAGACAGTATCTGCCCGTGACAACGCCTGAAGCTGGCTTTCGAACCAAAAGCGCAGCAATTCCTCGTGCTGCGGAGGCGTCTGACTCCGAGCAGAATTGACGGCCAAAAAGGAGGCCAGTAGTAATATTAACGTCCTGAGATGCATATGCATCGGTTTAGAGTATACTCGTCTGATCGGCTATTGTATGGTTTGACTAGACCCATGGATGTCACGATTCTGTAACGGATGTGTTTGTTTTTATCGTTTGGCGTGTCTCACCGATACTCTTCAGGTATATTCAGGACGGGCAAAGTATAAGGAAAAGTTCAAAAGAAGCTTAAACCATGAGTACAGCAAAAATACTTGTCGTTGAGGACGATCGGGAATTGTCTGACCTTGTCAGCAGGCGTTTGTCCGATTCCGGCTATTCGGTTCAGGTCGCTGAAACCGGACCGGCTGCGCTCACCATGATGGAAGACAATGTACCTGATTTGGTGCTGCTAGACATCATGTTACCCGAGATGGACGGACTTGAAGTCTGTCGACGGATCCGAGCCGATCACCCTCTACTCTATGTCATCATGCTTACCGCGCGCACGTCGGAGATGGATCGCGTCGTTGGCCTGGAAGTCGGTGCGGACGACTATGTCTCGAAACCGTTCAGTCTCGAAGAACTTATTGCACGCGTGCGTTCCGCTCTGCGCAGGATTCGGCTGACAAACGAAAACCAGACTTCTTCAGACGATGGCGAAGAAGTAGCACTGGACTACGGATCTATCTATATCGATCCCATGCGAAGAGAAGTCAAACTTCAGGGAAACTTGTTACACCTCACGGTACGAGAATACGACCTTCTTCTTTTCATGGCTAAGAATCCGGGACGTCCCTACAGCAGGATGCAGCTCCTGGAAAAAGTTTGGGACATTCACTACGAAGGTTACGACCGGACCGTAGATTCTCACATTCAAAGGTTGCGAGCGAAAATTGAATCCGACCCGGGCAACCCCGAATATATACGAACGGTATGGGGTGTTGGGTACAAGTTTGAATGTGATCCTGTAGAAGCATGAGTGGACCGGCACTCACCACGCCTGCCACAGAAATTCGGAACTCGGTATTCTGGAGGCTGGCAGGTATTCTGATTGGTGTACAGGTTGCGACTGGCGTCTTCGCGCTCCTGTTCAGTGCTGTCTTTGCCTACAATGAGAGTCTCGGTCTGATCGAAAACAGTATTCGTTTGCAACTCGACCGCCTGGCTGAAGAGGTTGAAACGAGGGCTGATCTGGATGCAGGAATCAACAACCTTCCGCATGGCCTTCTCGTAGATCTCGCCACTCGTTTTCCCGATCCCATCAAGATAGTCAACTCAGATGGCGTCGTCGTTACCATCGTCAGACCAAATCCTTCCGTGTTTCCACTGCCTTCTTCAGAGTCAAAGGAATTTGACCTGCCAGACGGGCTCGAAGACCTGCTATACAATGACGACATAACCATCGAACTGAATGCGGAGTCATTCGGCAGTTGGGGCCTTGCCCCTGTTTACGATTCTGGTGGTCTGGTTGCGGGTGCTTTACTCGTGCAACCCCTGGAAAATGCCAAGAGGTTAGAACTTGCCGGAGCCCGGCGCGCATACGTCAGGGCCCTGATCCTTGTAACGCTGGTGGCTGGCGTACTCGCCCTGTTGATTGGGGCGCTGTTCACGTGGCGGCTCATCAAACCCCTGCGTCGCTTCGCGGACAAAGTCGAACTCATTCGAGATGGCGACTACAAAGCGCGCGTCGAAGATTACTCCACTGATGAATTTGGACGACTAGCTGAATCAATAAATGGGATGGCTGATCAGGTCGAACGAAGCTTTGAGGCGTTAAAAGCTGCGGATGCCCTGCGGCGCGAACTGGTTGCCAATGTCGGCCACGACCTGAGGACACCGCTTACGGCTATCCGGGGATATGTCGACGAGGCAAGCAGGTATCTGAAAGAGGATCAACCTGAGAAATCTGCTGAAGCTCTGGAGATCGCTTCTCGTCAGGGCAAATATCTGACGCAGCTGGTAACGGACCTGTTCGAGCTGTCGGTGCTGGATAACGCAGGGGCTGCGCTGAAAAAAGAGCCCGTGCCAATCGCAGAGCTGGTACACGACAGTGCACGCGGCCACCGCGCAGCGTTTGAAGCGGCCGGGATTTCTTTTGACCTCGAGGTTAAAGACGACTTGCCTGTCATTCATGCAGACGGAGTCCGGCTTCTCAGGCTCTTGGACAATCTGTTGTCCAATGCACGAAATCACGTCCCGGCAGGAGGCCGCGTTTCTTTGATCGCCCGGACCGTCGATGGTGGAATAGAGTTTTTGGTTGACGACAATGGCCCGGGAATGACGTCCGAAGAGACTCAGGATATTTTCGAAAGATACTACCGCGGAGAAGGCCCTCGAACGCGAGGTAGCAGAGGAACTGGTCTCGGTCTACCGATAAGCCGGGCAATCGCTGAAGCTCACAACGGTACATTGTCCGTGGCAAGCTCGCCCGGAGAAGGAAGTACATTCAAGGTATTTATCCCGATAGAAAAAGAAATCGGGTAATAAAAAAGTCCGACCCCCGGTAGGAGATCGGACTTTTGAGGCGAAGACACTGTTACTGGTTAACCAACAGTGATTCTGCGAGGCTTGCTTTCTTCCGTCTTAGGAACGGTAACGACAAGAACGCCGTCCGTGTAAGTGGCAGAAATTTTGTCAGCATCTATTGCTTTACCAATCGCAAACGATCGAGAGAATTTCCCGTATAGACGTTCGTAGCGGTAAAGGTTGCTGTCCTCTTCGGTATTCTTGAATTCGCGATCGCCAGAAATAGCGAGCACTCCATCATGGTAGTTAATATTGATATCATCCTTGGACATTCCCGGGAGATCCAGCTCTACAGTGAATGCACTTTCTGATTCCCGAATGTCTGCACGCGGCGACCAGTTTCCAAGATCAGAATCTGATCCGTTCGTCTGCGGCAGGAAGTTATCAAACAAGCGATCGAACTCGCGCTGGAGATCTCTCAGTTCTCGTCCACGATGAAATTTGATCAATCCGTTCATGGTTATTCCTGATCATTGTTTAGTGTAAAAAAGTTACATCTCATACACCAACAACGGATGTGCCAATGTCGATAACGTGACAGAATGTTATTGCCCGCACAGGAGAACTGGACAAAATCTCAGCAGGTGCGAAAAATTGTCGTACCGGAGTCTGTCAAACTGAAATTTTGGAATGACACTTTGTATCAGTTCTGTCATTCCTGTCAACAAAATCGTCCATGCCCGGATGGGTGTAGCTGATCTGAGGTTAATCTGGGTCCTCCTCACAGGGTGCTGGTCCCAACCTGCCCAGTCAGGTCGAAAATGAGATCAGCGCGCATTTTCTCCCAGTGGTGCATCGGATGCCAATCGACTCAACTCACCCGATCCGTTCGCTCAAGAAAATCCAGTATCGCGGCATTTACGTCGCCTGGTTGTTCGAGCGCTGACAAATGTCCGGCGGCGCGAACCTCGACGAGGTTGGAGTCCGGCAGCAGGTCGTGAATTCGGGCAGATCGGGGTGGAGGGAGCGAACGATCTTGTTCTCCAACAATGACGAGGGTCGGCACGGTGATCTCGTGTAAACGAGTTAGAAGTGAGTCACGCTGCATAAGCGCTTCCAGAACCCGCAAGATGGAAGGGATGGAGACCATCGAAAACTCGTCTTTCCACTCGCCCACGAGTGCTGGATTCTCTTTCCGCGTCGTTTTCCCAAACATGATTCGGCTTATCGGAGATAAAAACGGGCGAATGCTCAGCAGGCGCGTCCCGAGCCCCATTACATTATACTTGAGTTTTTTTAATGGATTTTCGGAGCCGGCATCGGTATCCAGGAGGATGAGCCGGTCGACACGTTCGGGACAAGTCAGGGCAGCTCGTAACGCCACCATGCCACCGATAGACAATCCGCACCACACTGCTTTTTCGATGCCTAGCTCATCCAAAACTGCTACTACATCGGCGACCGCGTCGTACAGTGTGAACGATTCCGTCACCTCGCCCGACCTGCCGTGCCCCCGAAAGTCGAGATTGAGCGCACGGTAATGTGTGGCTAGTACCGGTACCTGCTCACGCCACATTTTGCCCGAGCAAAGGAAGCTGTGCCCCAAAACTATGGGCGGTCCTTCCCCGACATCTTCAAAAAATATCGGCAAGCCTTGATTGTGAACCAGCGCCATTTTAATAAAGAGAGTGTGCTGTCAAAATTCCGCCACGGAAGACGTCGACAGGCATGCGGCTGTGCCAGTTGTCTGTTACTGGCCTGTTCTTATCTCTACGATCCGGCACTACGACTCATACAGAGTCAGGGCAAGTAATACACGTTGGCACAGGTCTATCGGGATAAGTGACCTCTACTCGGCAAAATCGTTCCCTCGGCTTCTCCGAAACCTATTCTATAGCCGTCTCCCAAACAGTATCCGGTAATAACGATGCTATCTCCGTCCTGAAGAAATTTGCGTTCCTGACTATTCGACAGTTCTAGTGGGTCGGAACCTCGCCAGGTGCGCTCCAGCAGACTACCGTAGCTTCGCTTCTCGGGCCCGCTTATCGTACCCGATGCCATCAGGTCGCCCGGTCGGGCATTGCATCCGTTGCTCGTGTGGTGGGCAAGCTGCTGGCAGATATTCCAGTACAAGTGGCGGGCATTCGATTCAATAATCCGATCCGAAGACTCCGAGCCGGCACACTGTAGCCATACCTCAAGTTCGATATCGTAGGCCCGATTTGTTTCGCCGGCTAAATACGGGAGGGGCTCGGGGTTCTGCTCCGGCGACCTGCGACGGAAAGGCTCGAGAGCGTCCAGGGTTACGACCCAGGGTGAGACGGTCGTCGCAAAACTTTTTCCGAGAAAAGGACCGAGGGGAACGTACTCCCATTTCTGAATGTCGCGGGCGCTCCAGTCGTTCACGAGTACCATCCCGAAAATGTTGTCGGCGGTCTTGTCGATTGGAATTGGTTCACCGAGCTTGTTTCCTGGTCCGACGAAGAACCCCATCTCAAGTTCAATGTCGAGGAGCCTGCTTGGACCAACGACCGGAGGTTTGTCTTCTGGTTTCAACTGTCCCATTGGGCGGGTGACAGGAGTGCCGCTGACAACGACCGAACTGGCGCGCCCGTGATAGCCAACGGGCAGGTGGAGCCAGTTCTCCATCAAGGCGTTTTCTTTGCCTCGAAACATCGTACCCACATTGGTAGCGTGTTCACGGGAAGAGTAGAAATCGGTGTAGTCACCAATATTAACCGGCAGGATCATCGTCACATCCGCGGAAGGCACTAGCACTTTGGCCCGCAGGTCAGCATCGTCACGTACTAGACTCGTGTCTTCATCAAGTAGGAAGGTGAGCCTTGACCGTGCCGCAGTCCATGCATCTCTTCCGAGAGACATAAACTTGTTGAGGGTATCCGATGAAAAGGGTCGCTCTTTACGCAGGATAGAATTTTGAAAAAGATCTAGCTCTTCGGCAACGGTACAATCGAAAATCATGTCGCCAATGGCTACGCCTACGTGTGCTGCGGCAGAACCTTTACGAACGAAAACGCCATACGGCAAATTCTGGATAGGGAAGTGAGATTCGGATGGAACATCGACAAACGATTTCTTAATCGCGGGCATAGGTGTGAGGCAATAAATTTAAAGATTGTAGATCTTCCACGGGCTCCAGGAAGCTGCAGCTCCCGAAACTCAATGCGAAGTTGCGGCGGGCCGATTTTATTTCAGCCGTCGAAAGCGATATACCACCCCACGAAATTGTATCGTCAGATACAGAGAACGCAGACTCATCTTTTTCGGCCAACACTTCGGACAGGTGCTGTTCTGTTATCTTGCCATGGTAGAGGGCAGAAGCACCCCAGAATACGTTCAGAAATCCATGCATCATAGCGCGTGTCGCCTCGTCCCAGCGTCGAACAGGATGATGCATGCCGGCGGTAGCTTTAAATTTGAGTGAGGCATTGTGAGCCGACACTACAAAACGGGCAAGTTGGCTCGGCTCCGGAAAAGCGGAAGCCTCCAGGCCGCCAGTCCGAACTTTTAGGCTGATCTCAACGGGTCGGTCATCTCCGACAGGACGTAGACCATCGGCAAAGTCGGCAATAGGAAATGTAGATGTCCAAGGTAATTCAATGAAAAGAGCCTTGAGGTGCCCGCACTGTCTCGAGATCTCTTTGTTCAACGCCGTTGCGACTCTGGCGAATTCCGAAGAATCGGTGTTAGCCGGATTCCACTTCGCCTCAATAGCGTCAACAAGCACATCTCTTGATTCTTCATTGAACCGATGAAGTTCGTCGACGAAATTTCGAAACAGATCAATTTCGTTCAAAGGGACGGGTGCGATTAACGAAACGCGAATAGGGACTCCGGACTCGTCGTGGTTCATTTTCCGGAGTGGAGCTAATTCGGATAAAGGGCAGATAAACCGGTCCAGCATCCAGCTTAGATCACTGGACGTGTAGTTGCTGTAATTATTAAATGCCTCCTTTAGGGGCAGTTTGGCCGGGGGGAATAATCCGGCATAGTCAATAAGCCCGTCCAGCAAGGCAAAAAGAGGGGAACGAACAGCGGTTGGATCGGACATTCGGTGTTGAAATCGGTGGTTGTTCGGATTGCTGTGATCTTGAGCAGCTGCAGCTGAAGATGGGAATATTTGATGTAAAGAACCGATTTGGTGCCTAATGAATATAACCTATTTGTAAGAAGACGGCATTAATGTTTACTTTGTGCAATAGGACGAGTGTGAACCCCAAAAAGCACCTATTACTGCCGTTCGAGAAACTAATAAAGGCCGAAATTGGTCAATAGACCTCCCAACTGCCTGTTAGCCTACTATCCGAAATTAGACGAACTATACAACAATGAAACGTTATTCCATCCTTATCGCCGTACTGGTTGGTTTCGTATTGATGGGCGCCGATGGTTGCTCCAGCGATCCCAACGTCGAGGGTGCAAAACTCGATCTACGTAATAAAGATTACGATCGAGCGCTGGCAAACATCAACACGGCTCTGGAGAACAATCCAGAGAATGCAGAGGCACACGCACTCAAAGGTGATATCCTTCTGGAGACCGCATTCACCGTAGAAGACGTCGATGAGCATACAGCTATGATCAACGACCTTGTGGAAGCATACACCACAGCTCAATCGCTTGGCTATGAACTTGGCAACGCACTGCAGATTGCCTATGCGCAGGAATTCCAACGGGGAGTTCAGGCTTTCAATCGCGGGGCCGAAAACAATGATGCCTACAACGACTCGTATCAGTACTTCATGAACGCTGCGACGATTGCTCCCGATTCAACTGGCCCATATGTCAATGGAGGCTATGCCCTCATGAATGGCGGCCGGACGGAGGACGCTGTTGTGCCTTTCGAGAAGGCAGTTGAAATGGGTGACACCGATACCCAGACTTTCGTCTACCTCGCAAGCATTTATCAAATGAAAGGCGACAACGACAAGGCCGTGTCTATTCTCGAGCGTGCCGAACAGAATGATCCCGCGAATACAGATGTTCAGGCTCAGCTCCTAAACGCATATCAGCTCGCTGGCATGATGGATCGGGCAATGACAAAGTACGAGCAGAAAATCGTCGAAGACCCGAACAACAAATTGTATCAGTACAATTACGGTTCGTTACTTCTTGGTGAAGGCAATTATGACGCCGCCATCGAACATCTGACGAAAGCCGTCGAGCTTGATCCATCGTACACCAACGCCCACTACAACCTGGGTGCCGCTTATCAGAACAAGGCCGTCGATTTTGCGGAGCAGGTCAATGATTTGGATGACAAACTGCGTGCTGAACGATCCAATATGTCATCAGCAGAGATCAAGGCTGCTGAAGAAGAGATTGACGCACTGATTGAGCTTCGAAAAGAGAACTTTGCTATGGCGGTAACACCGCTTGCAACTGCCAAGGAGCAGACAGAAATGGAAGGTGGCGACGCATCCGCCATTTGTGTTGCTCTCTACGCAGCGTATGTTCAGACTAATCAGTTAGAACTGGCTCAGTCAGTTGCTTCTTGCGCTGGCTACGACGAAGAATAGTCCGAAGAATATCCTCTTCCAGGGAAATTGGGAAGCCCGGATTCGGTTATCGGATCCGGGCTTTTGCTTTAATAAAAATAATTTGAGATGTGTCGTTTTGACTAGCTGCCTATTACAACCCTGGCAATGGTAAATCGCCCGAATCAGTCGTAGTATTGGTAAGGGTAGCGAGTGGTGACAGAAACATTCTTTTCTGTCGTCCTGCAAGAGTACATGGAGATAACAACACGTTTGGTGAACAACGAAAAAATATGAAAGACGCGAAAGGGCTTCGATTCGGAACATTGGCGATCCACGCCGGACAGGAACCAGATCCTACGACTGGCGCGATTATGACGCCTATCTACCAGACATCGACCTACGTGCAAGAACGACCGAATGTGCACAAGGGACATGAGTATGCCCGGGTAACCAATCCCACTCGTGGCGCGCTCGAAGGAAATCTTGCTGCACTCGAGGGTGCAAAGCATGGCGTCTGTTTCTCGTCTGGCGTCGGAGCGATGGACGCCATTGTCAAGAGCTATCTGCCGGGTGACAAAATCGTTTCGACCAACGATTTGTACGGCGGTTCGTATCGTCTCTTTAAACAAGTCTACGAGAAGTTTGGTCTGAAATTTTCCTTCATAGATATGACGGATCTTAATGCCGTCGAGCGAGAACTTACATCCGATGTGCGGATGGTCTGGCTGGAGACACCAACGAATCCGCTTCTTCGGATTCTTGACCTGAAGGCAATCTGCGACATGACCGCGGGCAAGAACATTGATGTTGTTGTAGACAATACGTTTGCAACTCCTTATTTACAGCGCCCGCTAGAACTTGGCGCTACTATGGTGATGCATTCCACCACCAAGTACATGGGTGGACATTCGGATGTAGTTGGCGGGGCTGTTCTGACGAACAGTGATGACTGGAAGGAGAAACTCGTGTTTCAGATCAAGAGTACCGGAGCGGCGCCAGGTCCGATGGACTGCTGGTTATTGCTCCGCGGTACCAAAACGTTACATCTCCGGATGCAACGCCACTGCGAAAACGCGCGCGAGATCGCGTCCTTTCTGATCGATCATCCGAAAGTATCTCGGGTATTGTATCCTGGCCTGCCGGATCACCCGGGTCACGAAATTGCAGCCCGGCAGATGAAGGATTTTGGCGGCATGATAACATTCACCCTGAAGAACGATTCCCTGGCCACCGCTGAAGATCTGGTTTCTTCAACACGGGTATTCGCACTGGCCGAAAGTCTGGGCGGAGTCGAAAGTCTCATCGAACATCCTGCATCGATGACACATGCATCAATTCCTTTGGAAGAACGACGGAAGACAGGGCTCGACGATTCATTGATTCGACTCTCGGTCGGGGTTGAGGATATCCAGGATCTCATTGAAGACCTGGATCAGGCTTTGGCAAAAGTTTAGGTTGATGCCTGGCGGCGCGGGGGCCACCACTCCTCCTCCCCGGTAGCAACGTAACGAATCTCGAACCTGCTTTCATGAGCGGATGATTAGCAATCCATTAGAATTGCTATCTACCGGCGCCATACCGATACTCTGCGTTTCCTTGACATTCCGACGACATGATACGCACAGCAACCCGCTCCGCTAACTTGCAACGAGATTGCCTGCTGCCAGAAATTAACTTGTAGATGTATCGCACGGTTCTGCTATAGACCCTTAATGCGATACTCCACACCGACGAAGACGTCCGTCGATCGGATCGTGTTACGCCCTGCAGTCGTCCTGAAAATCTGTAGACTCGTTCCAACCGACTCGGTGATTGATAAGGTGACGCCACTCCCAACCTTGAAGAATCGTTTTCTCGTTGCAATCGGATTTACCTCCTGGAACTGCTCCGTCGGTTCATTCACCGAGCGCGTTCCGCTCGCAAGGAGCTGGAGCAGCAGGCGACTCCCGATCGATACCCCGACCTCAAACGAATAAACCCACTCATTGTCAAATTCTGGCAGGACATCGTCAACACAAGCGAGGTCGTTTACGTCGGTACAGTCAATGGCTCGCGATAGCCCGAACATCGATAACCGATTCACAAATGAGATCCCCGTTTGCGCATAAACAGGAACAGGATGAAAACTTCGCCCCAGGGCAAGTCCCAGCTGCAAATCGGTTTGTCCCGAACCCACGGATGGAGACAGATTTCTCGTATATCCACTCGGGAGACGCGCTCCCGCAGAAAAGGCAAGCGCAGTAGCATCATCAGCAATGCCGACGAGTGGGCGAAGGTCCAGGCGAGCACGCAGCTCCACATCTCCTACCCCGACGGTTTGAAGGCGCCCGTCTTCCTGCTCAACAGAGATATTCTTGATTGGAATCATCCCCACCGCCGTTATGCCTGCTATGACGCCGACTTCCGCGTAGAGATAAATGCTGCGGTCAAAGAACGCATCTCCGACTACCGTTTCCGAGAATGGAGCAACATCTCCGTTGACATCAAATTGCTCGGACACGGCTGTCCTGCCGTGTGCAACTTTGAGATAGGCTGATCCTGGAGGTTGTGTCCACGCCTGCGCAATCACCGAGGAACTGCACCCGATTGCAAGTACGACATTGAAAAAAACACATGTGCAGAAAAACCGCATGCGAGGAAGATCAGGTTTCGTTAAATGCAGCTGACTTCCTAGTAAGCGGCTATGTCGCGAATTGCCTGAAGTACATTGTCGTCCTGGGGAAGGACAACTTTTTCGAGCGGATCGGCGAAGGGGATAGGAGTAAACGCACCTGCGAGTCGCTTCACCGGGGCATCCAGATAGTCAAAGGCGATATCCGCTATCTGTGCGGAGACTTCTGCGCCAAAACCGATAAACTCATGATCTTCGTACACGATAATCGCTTTACCCGTTTTTTTGACGGACGCTATCACTGCATCTGTATCAAGGGGTGAAATCGATCGGAGATCAATCACCTCAACACTTAAGCCTTCTTTTTCAAGAGTCCTGGCAGCGGCGACAGATTTATGTACCATCATGCCGTACGTGATGACGCTAAGATCGGTACCTTCACGCACCGTCCGTGCCTTACCCGGAGGCACCAGGTAGTCCATGCCCGGCTCTGGAGACCGCGCGGCGGCAGCCCGATAGAGTGCTTTGTGCTCCAGAAATATTACCGGGTCCTCCATGCGGATAGCTGCCTTGAGCATGCCCTTGGCATCAGCAGCTGTCGACGGCATAACCACCCTGAAGCCAGGGGTATGTCCGAAGATGCTTTCAATATTTTGAGAATGGCAGAGGCCTCCATGGATATATCCGCCGCAAGGCACTCTGATCACCATGGGACAACTCCAGGTGCCATTCGAGCGATATCTGAATGGCGCAACCTGATTTCGGAGCTGTTGCATCGCTGGCCAGATATAATCGGCGAACTGAATCTCGATAACAGGTTTCCATCCCGCGGCCGCAAAGCCAACAGCTGCTCCAACTATCGAAGCCTCAGCAAGAGGAGAATTAAAACATCTCTCATAGCCAAACTTGTCCGTAAGACCGCGAGTGGCAGTGAAAACTCCTCCCTTACCTCCGGCTACATCTTCCCCGAAAACAATGACGCGATCGTTTCGCTCCATCTCCTCCGACATTGCATGGTTTATCGCATCAACCACAACGATGGGATCGCCCTGGCCAAGCTCGCTCTCCTTTTCAAACTCCAGGTCCAGCTTACCCTCGAAATAGACATGGTCGTGAGCAGTAGAGGGATCTGGATCTGGCTGAGACTCTGCCCATTTCGTTGAGTCGTTGATCTCTTCTTTGACTTCTTTCTCAATGTCTGCAAAATCACGCTCGTTGAACACCTCGGAATTCAGCAGGTGAGCGCGCAGCTTTTCAATCGGATCGGTCTGCCGATCCCTGGCGAGTTCTTCCTTAGATCGATATTTGCTATGGTCATCAGAAGACGAGTGGGGGAGCAGTCTTACAACATCTGCAACCACACATACAGGGCCTTTTCTCGCGCGTAACTGCTCAGTCGCCGCCTGAAGGACGGCCATGCTTGAGAAGAAATCAGTGCCATCTACGCGGGCTCGGAGTAAGCCGTCATAACCGCCAGTCAACTTGTATGGTGTTCCTCCGGCTACCTGGTCCGAAGAGGGAACTGAAATCGCATATTTATTATCCTGGACGAGGAAGAGAACAGGCGCCTTGGTACGCGTCGCCCAGTTCAATGCCTCGTGGAAATCACCTTGTGACGTCGCACCCTCACCCGACGAACAATACACGATGGCATCCTCGCTGTCTCGCAGGGATGCCAGCCCAAATCCAAGCGCCGGCAAAAACTGAGCGCCGACCGACGAAGATGTCGTCATAATATTTAGCGAATCGGATCCGAAATGTTCGGACATCTGTCGACCTCCGGAGTTCGGATCGTCCGCTTTCGCGAAATGGCTCAGCATTATTTCGCGACTAGTCATTCCGAGAGACAATACAGTACAGAGGTCGCGATAGTATGTACAGAACCAATCGTATCCGCCTCTGAAATTCAGTCCGATAGCAGCTTGAACAGCTTCGTGACCGGAGCTTCCAATATGGAAAAAGCCTTTACCCTGTTTTAAAAGGGTTAGCATCTTGTCGTCAAGTTTCCTCGACAACAGCATGGTCTTGTAAACCTGTCGAAGCGTCTCCTTTTTGAAGTCTGCAACATCCAGCGTTCCAATCTCAAAATTACTCTCTACAGCCGGTCTGCCTTCGGAATGTCCGTTCTTTCCGTTTGCAACAGGTGTTTTAGATCGAGATGTGTCGGTGCTGGTAGATTTCATCCGTGTCGCGACTAGTTAGTGAGGAGTTAGCAAATTACAATAGATGACGCACGAATGGCCCATCAATGCAGGATCTGAGGCGATCGGGTGCTATTACGCCTGAAAGCGCACTTTTGTTTGGAGATGATCCCTTAATCAGGATCGTCACAAAACGTCCGATTCTTCAATCTCAACCATTTGTGGCACGTCGGAGGCAAGAAGTTCGAACCGGAAGACTGAGCCTTGACCGTAAACGCTTTCAACGGAAATAGACTCTCCGTGTGCCTGGAGAATTTGTCTCACAATACTCAGGCCGAGGCCCGTACCGCCACTTTTTCTGGACCTATCGGGGTCAACCCGGTAAAACCGATCAAAAATACGCTCCAGGTGTTCGGGACTCATGCCGCGTCCCTCATCGGCGACTTCAACAAGAATTTTTTCACCGTGTTTGCTGGCTCGTACCGTAACCGTTCCCGAATCGGAATATGCGATGGCATTTTCAACGAGATTAATCAATACCTGACGAATCCGATTCCTGTCAGCGTCCACGCCACACTGTTCAATCTGCACAGCCAGATTCACATTCTTCTCACGACCTTTCGGTTTGAGCACCTCGACGACTTCACCGATAAGCTCCGACAAATCAAATGACTCCCTGTGTACGAGGTCTTCCCGGTATTCCAGTCTTGCGATCTCAATCAAATCGTTGAACAGATTAGTCAGACGCTGCAGGTTGGACAATGCTTTTTCAGCATAGAGTTCCCGTTTAGCGTCGGAGAGTCCCGGGATTGCCAGAGCTTCCAGATACCCGCCTACGGCGAAGATGGGATTGCGTACTTCATGAGATACGTTGCCAATAAATTCGTTCTGAAGCGATGCCATCCTCTCAAGATGATCAATTTTTTCCTTGAAGCTCTGGGACATTGTATTGAGGCTCTCCGCGAGGTCCTGAAATTCGGTAGCCCTGGACTCCACAGAAATCTTGCGATCAAAATTTCCTTCGCTGATAGATCGCGCATTGTTCCGAATCTTTTGAAGCGGGATTGTAACCTGTTGTGCAGAGATCCAGCTTCCAAGCAAGGCCAGGAACAGCGCCATGATCATGCCGACAATCAGGGTTATGCGCATCCGTTGGACCAGACCCAGTAGTGGTGGGGTGGGTTGTCCCACACGGACTGTCAGTTGCGAGCCCAGCAATCTCATTGTGACAAAATGAGTATGCGGATTTGTGCCGCGCAGGTGCACATCGATAATCGGTTCACCACCCTCGATCATGCGAGAAAGGGGAGGGCCATCCGCCAGCATGGCACCCGTCGAAAACTCATCGTTGACAGCATCCCAGATCATGTTGTTCTCGTCGAGAACAGAAATCCGGATATTAGTCAGACGGGTCAGGTTCGCGACGACATCTTCCCGCGCTTCGCGCGTCTCCGCTTGCTCAATGACCAGAGCGATTCGCTGTGCGCGCTGTTTGAGAGTGTCTTCGAGGGCTACTCCGACTTCGGCACGGAGCACAATAAAGACGTACAAGCCGACGAGCAAAACAGCCAGGCCGACAAACGCTGCCAGCGTGAGAAACATCCAGGTTTGCGTAGATGCACTACCGGGGAGAACCCTCCCGAATGTCTTTCCCAGCCGGCCTGAAACTGATCGCATCGTTATTCTTGTGGATCTACCGACCCTGAAGCTCTACTGCTGAGCTTCGGTGACTTCTTCCTGTACGAACCTGTATCCAACACCTCGAACTGTTTGAATGTGCTGAGCAAAGTCGCCCAGTTTTTCGCGCAGGTTCTTGATGTGGGCATCTACAGTTCGCTCGGTGACCATCATGGCATCTTTCCAGATCGTCTCAAGGAGCTGCTGTCTGGTAAAGGCTTTCCGAGGATGCCGGCACAGATATCTGAGAAGCTCAAACTCTGTAAGAGTCAATCCCAGATCTCGGCCTTCCAGAGAGGCACGATACTCATCTTCAAAAATCGTGAGGTCGTTGACCTGAAGAGTCTTGCTTTCTTCGACGCCACTACGACGAAGGATAGCTTTCGCGTGGGCCAAAATAACCTGAGGAGAGACCGGCTTGGTGAGATATCCATCTCCACCCATCATGAGTCCGCGAACCTGATCCTGCTCTTCGATTTTTGCACTGAGGAAGATTATCGGTATGGTCTCTGTCTCCACGCGCGACCGTAGTCGCCGGCAGACTTCATATCCGTCGAGCCCCGGGAGCATGATATCCAAAAGAATCAGGTCGACGTCAGGTGATGCTTTGGCAAGGGCCTGCTCACCGTCATACGCTTTGAGGACATTAAATCCTTCCTGTGAAAAGAAGTGACTAACGACCTCTACAACATCCTCCTCATCGTCAACGAGGAGTATTGTGATTTCTGAAGGGTCAGACGTTGTTGCCATTTTTGATCTGCATAGTTTCTTTAATAGTGTAATCTGCACGCCAGAAGGCGTAGATAAGCTAATATACACACCCCGGGGTTAAGAACTTCACATTTTCTCTGCGGAATCTAAACATTCGCACATCACCCGACGACCTGCCGCCCCGCGCGAACTGTGATCCCGGTGGCGATCTCATAAGAAATGGTGTTGGCCCAGTCAGCAAGATTAAAAATCGAGGGTCCTCCATCGCCCATCAGCACAACCTCATCGCCCGGGCGAAACGACGAATGTCTTGACGGGTCGCCAAGGTTGACCATGAACATATCCATGCAAACTGTGCCCACCACTGGATATCGCTCTCCCCGAATGCCAACAGAAGCGATGTTCGAAAACTGACGCGAATAGCCGTCAGCATAGCCGGCTCCCACAGTACCGATGAGGGTTGGCTGGGATGCCACCCATCGACCACCGTACGAGATCGGGGTTCCGGTGTCTACAACTTTTACCTGGACAAGCCGTGACGTCCACTTCATCACCGGTTGAAGGTCCAACTTGTTCGTATACGCACGTTGGTCCATCATCCCGTACAAAGCAACACCGATGCGCGCCCAACTGCGCGGGCCGAAATCAATCGCATCTCGAAACGTAACCATGGCGTTTGAGCTGGCGATATGTACATCGAAATCACCTGCAACCCGCCCGGCTGCTTTCTTCAGAATCGACAACTGTGTTCTTGAAAACGAACCCTCAGTGTCAGTGGACCTGGCAAAATGAGACCACAGGCTGACGATTTGGATATCCGATCTATGAGACAAGATGTGAAGCAACTGTTCCAATTCATCGGGACGGCAGCCAAGCCGACCCATCCCGGTGTCCACCTTCACATGAACGCGAACCGGCTTACCGTTACCGGAACTTGCGACCATTGTCGCTGCATCGATCGAGGGTATGGTGATGTCGAGATTGTGAGATCTGTATAGTTCAAGCTGATCAGCGAGAGGACCTGCAAGAACATGGATGGGCAGATTGAACCCCGCCGCACGCAGCTCTATCCCTTCATGAACAGTAGCCACGGCAAGCATGTCGACGCCGGCAGATACTAGCTCTTTCGCGACTAGTATTGCTCCATGCCCGTATGCGTTGGCCTTGATGACGCCGACTAATCGTGCCGGATGGGTAGCCTGCTTGATCGTCGTGATGTTATGTCGAAGCGCCGCAAGGTCGATGGTTATCGTCGAATTGCGAATCGAATGGGACATAACAAAGTCGGGATGCGGGTGGGTAAGATTGTCGGTCAGCAAATTAAGCTCGCACGCCCAGACTATCTACAGGAGGACTCTAACGAAAGACACCTGATGAAATGCCTCAAACAAGCGAAACCACTCAACAACTTATTCACTCAACAACTTATTCACTCAAACAGAGATGATGTGACCACAACGGGCCCATCTGCATCCTTGTCAACAACCGCATTTGTGCCTAGTTTTAAGTTCATATTCAATACTTCAGCAATTTAGCCTCGACTCAAATGCAGCCTACTCCTGACGTCCTTTTCTCGGGCGGCGAAATTCTTGACGTCGAAAACGGCACAACGACCATTGCCGACATCCTTGTTCGAGACGGGGTCATTCACTCTATTGGCGCCAGCATCGACTCCAACGATTGTGAGGTTGTGGATTGTCGCGGCAAGATGATCTCGCCCGGTTGGATCGATATGCACGTCCACTTAAGAGAACCCGGGCAGGAACACAAGGAGACCATCCTGTCAGGCTGTGAAGCAGCGGCAGCCGGCGGGTTCACGGCTGTTGCCTGTATGCCAAATACGAGTCCACCCCTTCACACGCGTGATGTTGTTGAGTTCGTAATTGAACGGGCGGAAAAAACTCCAGTCGATGTATACCCGATTGCATGTGTATCCCGGAATCGGGAAGGCAAAGAATTAACCGAGATGGCGGACCTTGTTGCTGGTGGCGCAGTCGCATTCAGCGACGACGGCTCTCCGGTTTATGATGCCGGATTGATGCGGCGGGCGTTGGAATACAGCGCGATGCTGGGGAAACCCGTCATCAACCATATGGAAGACCTCTCGTTGAATCCACATGGGCATATGCACGAAGGTGCGGTGTCGACGAGGCTGGGTGTTCCGGGAATACCGGGCCTGGCTGAAGAAGTAATGATCGCTCGCGACATCCTGATCGCAGAATTTACAGGAGGTCACGTCCACGTCGCACATATTTCGACAGGCAAGGCGGTCGAACTGGTGCGCGATGCAAAGAAGAAAGGGATCCGCGTGACCTCGGAAGTTTGCGCACATCACTTCGCGCTCACCGATCAAGTCGTCGATGACTCGGGATTCTCCACAAGTACAAAAATGCATCCGCCGTTGCGAACGGCCGGTGATGTACAGGCAATGAAAGATGGACTGGCCGATGGGACTATCGAAGTGATCTGTACAGATCACGCTCCACATGCTTCGTTCGAAAAGGAAGTTGAGTTCATTGCCGCACCATTCGGCATCATCGGACTGGAAACAGCATGGGGACTCACTGGTCGCGAACTCATCAAACCAGGAATTCTTTCTGTTGCGCAAGCCGTTGCAAAATTGACCTCAGGTCCGCGCAAGATTCTGGGTCTGGAGCAGATTTCAATCGAAGAGGGCAAGCCAGCAAACATCACCATCTTTGATGCAAGCTCCGAATGGACATTCGAGCGGAAGGATATTCGATCCAAAAGTCACAACACACCCTTCATCGGTGCTAAGATGGTCGGGCGGGTCAGGGGTGTCTACAACAAAAGTCGTCTGCATCTCAATGACGAAATTACTGTCACCGCCTAGGTGAGTTATAGACCAGACTTGAGTCGAGTTCCAAGTCGCCGCGGCAGGCCCGCTTGCTCGATGCTCTGAATCGTCTTTTCGATGTCGTATGGCATCCTGATAATATCGAGGTCTACCGACTCCGTGTCGAACAACGCGAAACTCAATCGCGGATTCTGGTCCCTCGGCTGACCAACGCTGCCGACGTTTACAAGATATCGGTAGCCTTTCCTGACGCGCAGAACACCAAGCTTGTCCGACATGACGGCTGGAATATGGGTGTGGCCGATGAAGCAGATGTCGGATTCGAAATGTTTGAATTGCTCCATTGCTACCGTCATCGATTCTATTCGCAACCAGGCGGATGGATGCTGCGGTGAGGCGTGAACAAAGCAACAACCATTCTCTTCGATCAGGAGAGGAAGGCCTCGAAGGTAGTTCATGTGGTCTTCAGAAAGCTGATTCCGATTCTGACCAACTGCCTTTTGAGCATCTTTGGGAAGGAACGAGACGCCGGTATCGTATGCGACGGCAATGTCATGATTTCCGGCAACTGCGGCAGTGCAACGCTCCTGGACAAGATCTACGCACTTGGCCGCTTCAGCACCGTACCCAACAATATCTCCAAGACAGTATATTGCGTCGACGCCTCGCCGATCAATTTCAGACAGCGCGACCTCTAGAGCCTGAACATTGGAGTGGATGTCGGAAATGATTGCAAGTCGCACACTAAGTAGGATTTAAATTGTTGAATGGGGCGGCGAAAAAATGCCAACTTTGTTGACACCTTCGGAAAATAGTCTATAACACAATGAAGATCGATAACGAAAACTCGATACTCAATGTCGCTGTCTTGTTTGGTGGGATGTCACCCGAACACGAAGTGTCTGTTATTTCAAGTATGCAGGCTGTGGCAGCATTCGATCGGGAAAAGTACAATCCAGTTCCGGTATACATCGCAAAAGACGGTACGTGGTATATCGGCGAGGTTTTGTCGGATCTTGATTCTTACAAGGATCTGGGGTCGTTAACGAGGAAGGCTACTCCGGTTATTCCGGCTCCCGGTTCAGGCAAGATGAAACTTGTCGACCGGAAGCAGTCGTTCACTTCGTTGTTCAGAAAAGAACAGCTAATTGATGTCGTCTTCATAGGTCTTCATGGTGGAGCAGGTGAAAACGGTTCCATTCAAGGCCTGTGCGAAACATATAATGTACCGTACACGGGTTCAGGAGTATTCGGTTCGGCGCTGGGAATGGACAAGGTGGCCACGAAGCAAGTCTGCACCGCCGTCGATATTCCAATTGTCGATTACCAATCGATACTCGAATCCGACTGGGCGAACAACGAAGAAGCGTGGCTCGACAAACTGGAGCGAACTCCGGGGCTTCCGGTAGTCGTGAAACCTGCTCGACTGGGGTCGTCGATCGGTATATCGCGTGCAGACAGTCGAGCAGAACTCGATCGAGCCATCGAAGAAGCTTTTCGCTACGACGAAAAAATTGTTGTCGAAAGCGCCATCGAAAACCTGACTGAACTCAATTGCTCTGTATTGGGCAGGCCGACTTCTGCCATCGCCAGTGTCCTGGAGCAACCTGTATCCTCACAGGACCTGCTAACGTTCGAGGATAAATACATGCGCGGGTCCGCTAAAGGAAAAGCATCACGAACGTCCGACGCCAGTAGCGGAATGGCATCGCTGGACCGCCTGATCCCCGCGCCGGTATCCGAGGAGATGACGGAACGAGCACGTAGTCTGGCCCTTAAGATCTTTAAGACGTTTGAATGTGCCGGAGTCGCTCGGGTCGATCTCATGCTCGATAACGACTCAGGTAATGTCTATTTTAATGAGATTAATACTGTGCCTGGCTCCTTTTCTTTCTATCTGTGGGAGCCATCCGGTATCCCCTTCAACGACCTGGTGGGCCGAATGGTTGAAATTGCTTTGGAGCAGAATTATGATTCCAACAGACGAATTCGAACCTACGACGTCAATCTGTTGTCTAGTGCGGACTTGAAAGGACTGAAGGCCGGGAAGGGTTGACTCTTTCCATCGCCCACGCCTTTCGACATTGCATAGACAGACATCTCATCCTCCAGTTACAACCATTCACAAATACAATTCTACGGTTCGCGTGGATATTCTGACATTCTGGTAACTCGGTGGAAACGCCTCCGTAGTGAGAGATAACTTTTCTTAGGAGGCGAAGACATGAAACAGATCAGAAATTTTGCGGTCGTAGTACTACTGCTGGCCGCTATCCCGACCACCACCGCCCAGGCCGACGATCCAGAACTAGAACTACCGAAGGCAGTTTCAACAATGAGTGCCGCCGACTGGGTAGCATATTCCAATCATCTCGTTGCCGCACTCAATTCAGATCACACGGGACTCAAAGAGTCTGCTTTGCGGTACGCTATTTTGTACCAGGATAGTGTGACACTGAAAGGTGCTACTATAAGCATGATGAAAATTTATCGTGACAGCCCGGACACAAAGATGCGAAGATTGGCTGTTGTCGCTCTGGGATCACTGGATAGTCCACTCGTTGATGGATATCTCACTCGAGCTGCCCAGTTCGAAAAAGACCCGGCCATTCGACGGACTATAAAGGCTGTTCTAGCCGCAAGCTAATATTCTAGAATCGCATAGTTAACCATGCGAGCCGTGAGTGCAACTTACGGTGTGGGGGGACCTGCTCTTCGAAAGGAGGGCAGGTTTTGTTTTAGGGGGGCTTGTCAATATCTCCGCGCTAACGGACAACTCTTGTCCGCTCGCAGGGGAAGAATCGTCGAATACCGTCAGCCGTCGACGCTGGAGACCTCATAATAGCGGCGATGACCGAACTTTTTGGTCGCAAATCGCGTTTATGCGCATTCTATTCCCACATCAGGTCAATTTTGCGCGTCGACAAATTTATAACTGAGTTACTCTCACACGAGAGCTTCGTGATTTCCACCCATTTGAAACCGGATGGCGACGCTATTGGGTCGCAACTTGCGCTCGGTCTTTATCTCGAAGCCAAGGGTAAGACAGTTTCGATGATCAATTCAGATCATCTCTCGCATAACCTGGAATTCCTGAGGGAGTCGGATCGCGTCGAGGTTTTCGACGGCTCCCTGTCTCAGAGAGAAGTGATCGAATCCGCAGATGCCATTGTCGTTGTCGATACCAATTCACGCAACCGCCTAGGAACGATTGGAGAATCGCTGGCAAACAGCAGTGCGACCAAGATCTTGATCGATCATCATCCCGCCCCGGAGGCGTGGTTTGATCTTGCGTACCGGAGGGAGTCAGCATCGTCAACGGGTCAACTCATTTACGAAATAATTGCCCAGGATGATCTCGCCTTCATAACGCCTGCCATCGGTGAATCGCTGTATGCAGCAATCATGACTGATACCGGTTCCTTTCGATATAGCCATGTCGATGCAGAAGTACATCGCAGTGTTGCGAACATACTTGAACGAAGTCAGCTTTCGCCCGAGCCAATCCATGATGCGCTTTTCGACAATCGTTCTTTCGGCGGCTTACGGCTGCTCGGTCGTGCAATAGAAAGTATTCGACTTGTCGAGAATGGCAAAATTGGTTACATGGTCATCTCGCAGCAGATGCTGCGCGACGCCGGTGCGGACCGTGACGATACCGAGGGATTCGTGAATTACATCCTCTCTGTAGAAGGCGTTCAAGTTGCATTTTTCTTTTTTGAAGTAGATAGCGGCGTCAAGGTTAGCCTGAGGTCGAAAGCGGGTCATCGGGTTGACAAGCTCGCTCGATCGTTTGGGGGAGGAGGGCATCGAAATGCCTCAGGTATATTTATCGAAGAATCTCTGGATGTCGCCGTTAGTCGGCTACTGGCAGAAGCACCGAAATATGTTTTCGAAGGCGAACAGTCCAATGAGGATGTTTCCGATGACGAAGTAGCTTTCTATTCAAATCTTATGGCAGAAAAACAACGAAATAAAGAAGTATGAAAGTTTCCGTAACTACCATCGCCCTCGAAGATCTGGACGTCGATCTGCTAGTAATTCCCGGATCGGAAGATGATCGCGAAAAAATGGTTGCGTCACTGAAAGCACTTGGTGACGAAGGCATATCGCGAGTGCTTGAAGATTTCAGTGGTAAGAAGGATGAAACGGTTGTTGCCTATCCTGAAAAGATGAACGCACGGCGGATTGTCCTGGTCGGGATAGAGAGTGATTCCGACGACAAATTTGAGGCGCTACGCGAAGCTGCCTCGAACGGTGCTGCCATTTCTAACCGCCTGAAGATCGAAACTGCGGCTCTACTCGTTCCATCGTATCTGGATGACACCGAAGCCTCTGCACAGGCGCTGGTCGAAGGTTTTGTTCTCGGATCATATCGTTTCGACAGATACCTTACAAGCAATCCATCCAATTTTGATGGCACCCAACGACTCGTTGTTCATTCGTCTGCAAATGACAAGGCCGCTCGTAAAGGTGCCGACCGTGGCCGCATCGTAGCCGAGAGCGTCTACACGGCGCGTGACCTTGTCAATCTGTCGCCGGATGAAAAAACTCCAACACTCTTGTCGAAGGCTATTGAGAAGTCAGGCGAGAAGTACGGGTATACTGTTTCTGTATGGGATAAGGCTCTTATTGCGGAAGAAAAAATGGGCGGTTTGCTTGCCGTCAATAGAGGTAGCGTCGAACCTCCCACATTTTCTATTCTGGAGTGGGCGCCGGAAAATCCTGTAAACTCAAAGCCGATTGTCCTCGTTGGGAAGGGGGTTGTCTTCGATACGGGCGGACTCAGTCTGAAGCCGACAAAAAATTCTATGGACGCTATGAAGTCGGATATGGCCGGTGCTGCGGCCGTCGTCGGCGCCATGGAAGGCGTGGCTCGTTTGAACCTCCCGCTCCATGTGATTGCTCTGATTCCTGCGACAGACAACAGACCAGGTATGAACGCTTACGTGCCCGGCGACGTTGTGAAAATGCATTCCGGCAAGACAGTGGAAGTACTGAATACCGATGCCGAAGGGCGGATGCTGCTGGCCGATGCCCTCTCGTATGCTGCGACCTACAACCCGGAGATTGTTATAGACCTCGCAACACTGACCGGAGCCGCCGTTGTTGCCCTTGGAAAAATTGTCGCAGCTATCATGACCAATACAACCGATGGCCACGAAAGTCGGATCGCCGACATGATGGCAGCTGGCGCCCGTTCTGGAGATAGGGTACACCCGCTCCCGATGTTTAAAGAATATGGCAAAGACCTTCAAAGCTCCGTGGCGGACATCAAGAATGTCGGTGAAAGAGCAGCTGGCTCTATAACGGCTGGAAAATTTTTGGAGCATTTTGTGGACTATCCATGGATTCATGTCGACATCGCAGGGCCATCGTTCCTGTTGACCCCGCGATCCTATAACAGAGTCGGCGGAACAGGATTCGGAGTACGCCTATTGATTGAGTATCTCCGCAACTGCGCAAGCCCGAAGAAGAAGTAAAACCGAGAATGTCTCCTTATTCCGGCCGACGAACAAAACCTGTAATCGCCCTGACAACAGGTGATCCGAATGGGATAGGGCCGGAAGTAGTTCTCAAGTCCATCTCGAATGCAGCAGTAACGGACGAGATAATACCTGTATTGGTCGGTCTTCCAGAGGTGTGGCAAGCAACGGCTGAGATTCTCGGTCTGAATCCCCGTGTGGACGGCAGTAGACTCTATGGCACCGGCTTGGAAGCCGAGTTGTCCAGCCCGAGCAATGCGCATCAGCAATTCAAAGCCGCGCCGGGAAACCTGTCATCCGCCGCCGGCACTGTTTCCATGCAGGCCGTTGCTCACGCCGTCGATTTGTGCGTGGCGGGATCTGTCGATGGGATGGTCACCGCTCCAATAAGCAAGGAAGCTATTGGGCTCGGGGGCTATTCGGTGCCTGGCCACACAGAATTTATTAAAGATCGAGTGGGAAATGAGCGTGTGCTGATGCTCATGGTCAGCGACCGACTTCGAGTAGGGGTAGCCACTGGACACATCCCCGTGTCTCAAATACCAGATGCTCTGACTTTGGACGTGATCATCCAGAAAGCACTTGTGTTGCTCGACAGTTTGGAGCGAGACTTCGGCTGTCCGTCACCCCGCCTTGCGATGTTAGGGCTGAATCCACATGCTGGCGACGGCGGTGTTCTGGGCACAGAAGAGGATGCAATTATTCGCCCCGCAATAAATCAGCTGCAGTCCATGGGGCATCAGGTTGATGGCCCGTTCCCAGCCGATGGATTCTTTGGCAACAAGCAGTACAATGACTTCGATGGCGTGATGGCGATGTATCATGATCAGGGGCTGGTCCCATTCAAAACGCTTTCATTCAACAATGGAGTAAATTTTTCGGCAGGGCTTTCAATCGTAAGAACATCACCGGACCACGGGACGGCATTTGATATTGCGGGCAAAGGCATCGCATCACAGAAAAGCATGATGAAGGCAATTACCAACGCAGTAAGCATTATTCACTCGAGGCGAAATTTTTCGGACGTGAAGTAGGATGACAGCCGGGTCGCAGATTAAACCATACAGCGCACTGGCATCGGTGTATGACGAGGTCATGCAGCATGTCGATTATCGGGCGTGGGCAATTTACCTGGCCGAAATCATTGACGAGTTTCGTCCTGGTGCTACAACCCTTCTCGAAATGGGATGTGGGACTGGTTCACTAGCATTCGAGTTGGCTGAGCTCAATGGAGCAACGTATTCCGGCTTCGACAGGTCTGCCGACATGATTGCTGTCGCACAGCAAAAAAATAACGGACAGTCATTACGGTTCTATGTGGATGATTTCCTGTCGTTTAGCTGCAATGAGCGCGTCGATGTCGCATTCCTACTTTACGACGGACTCAACTATCTTCTGGAACAGGAAGATGTCAGAGCGCTTTTTGAGAACGTGCGCGAGTGTCTCGCAGAAGACTCGATTTTCATCTTCGATGTGAGTACTCCTGCAAATTCTCTTAAAAATGTAGAATACTTTGAAGATTCCGGAAAAGGTGACGATTTTTCCTATTACCGTACTTCAGAGTACGATCCAGAAACGAGACTACATCGGACGCTCTTTCAACTGGAACTCGATGGAAAATCTTTTACGGAAGAACACGTGCAGCGAGCGTATCATGCCGACGAAATTATGGACACTATTCGTTCAGCAGGACTGACTTGCCTGGCCACCATGGAAGATTTCACCTGGCATGAGCCGACGGAAGAATCCGAGAGAATACATTTTGTAGTCGGCAGATTGCCGGGACAGCACGGACAAAATTAGCCAAGTGTAGAAGTGATAAAACTTGAAGACGTATCAGTATCGCACCAGTTACCAAACGGCGCCAGTAAAGTAGTTTTCGAACGGATGTCTGTTTCGATAGCACGTGGCGAAATGGTGTACCTCGTTGGTCCCTCCGGGAGTGGAAAGACGACACTTCTGCGATTACTCTACATGGATCATATCCCAACTGTTGGACGAACCACTGTGGGCAAGTATCAGAGTGATTCTATCTCGGATAAGGAGATCCCGTACCTTCGTCGATCGCTTGGCGTCGTCTTTCAGGATTTTCAGCTTCTTCCGGATCGAACGATTTACGATAATGTTGCTTTTGCACTGTATGCGACGGGCAAGAGTGGAGCTGTGATTCAGACTCGCGTGATGCAAGTTTTGTCCAGAGTAGGATTGAGTCACAAGCGGCGAAGATATCCGCATGAATTGTCCGGTGGGGAGCAGCAGCGTGTTGTTATTGCACGCGCTATTGCCAACGAGCCGTGGATTCTTTTAGCCGACGAGCCAACAGGTAATCTTGATCCGGCTGTAGCTGATGAAACGCTGAAGTTGCTAATCAGTCTTCATCGTCAGGGGATGACGTTGATTATGGCAACACATGACTACCGGCTTGTCAGGAACTACCCGGCCCGCACGCTGGCGTTTATGAATGGTCGGCTCGTTGAAGTGGAGCCGTCAACGCTGACCTCGTAGAAGTAGCCTGCCGTTGGGCTTCATACTGAGTGGTGTTAGTACTCGGCCTTCGGGCCTCGCGTTTATGGGTTACGGTTGGGTAGAAGCCATCCTACCCCTGATCCGTAATTCCCCGGTCCCTCATCCTACATCCCCAATCCCCAATCCCCATTCCCGAATCCCGAATCCCCGTTCCTCGATCCCCGATCCCTCATCCCCGATCCCTCGCCCTTATGTCATTATGACGTCATTGTGGTTTGCTAGGGCAGGGTGCAGGGGTTATATTTCGCGGCATGAAACGCGTTTTAGGCTCGAATTTTACTGCTTCAGTGGCCATACAAGTGAATAGTCAGCGTTTCATAGCCTGCAAGTCTGACTCAATTAACCAACGCCCGATAATTCATGGAACGCATTGAGAGTATTATTCGCTGGTTGGAAGCCCTGGTGTGGGAGACCGGTATTCCCGTCGGTGGAGAATCGATTCCGTTTCTCGTTATTGCTCTCCTCGGAACAGGTATCTACCTGACGTTCCGACTGGGAATTATTCAAATGCGTAGACTCGGGCATGGTCTGGCGGTCACATCCGGACGCTACGATGACCCCGACGAACCGGGTGATGTATCCCATTTTCAAGCTCTAACAACGGCGCTTTCTGCCACGGTTGGCATCGGAAACATTGCAGGTGTTGCTATCGCTATCCACTGGGGCGGTCCCGGTGCGCTCTTCTGGATGTGGATGACCGCATTCCTGGGAATGGCTGTCAAGTATTCCGAGGTCACACTTGCTCAGCATTTTCGCGAAGTCAAACCCTCCGGTGAGGGTGCGGCCTGGGAAGGCACAGTGTCTGGCGGGCCCATGTATTATATAGAAAAAGGACTTGGGCCAAAGTGGAAACCGCTGGCGATGTTTTTCGCCGGCGCGCTTATGATCACCGCCTTCTTTACAGGTAATGCGGTACAGGCTAACACAATCGCCGATGAGATCGCGAGCAACTTCGGGATCGCTACCTGGATTACCGGCCTCGTAACGGCTGGCATCGTCGGCCTGGTCATCCTGGGCGGGATATCCAGAATTGGAAAGGTGACTGGAATTCTGGCACCTGCCATGGCCCTGATTTACGTCTCCGGTGCATTCCTTATCCTCATCGGTAACTACACCGAGATCCTGCCATCCCTCGCACTCATCTTCAAAGAGGCATTTAATCCGTCCGCTGGCGTAGCTGGCACGGGCGCTGGTGCATTCGTTCTTACTCTTATGTGGGGAGTTCGACGGGGCCTCTTCTCGAATGAGGCCGGGCAAGGTTCTGCCCCGATAGCCCATGCTGCCGCGAAGACCGATGAGCCTGTCTCTGAAGGTGTCGTCGCACTGCTCGAGCCCTTTATCGACACGATTATCATTTGTACGACAACCGGTCTGGTCATTCTTACAACCGGTGTATGGACCGAGGCCGTCCCGACATCTTTTGACCTGAGTTCCGGTGATATCTCTTATGTCGTCCAAGATGAACGGAATTTGTTCGTAGGTGCTGATGTGTCAGAACCAATCGTGATCGAAGATGGCATCCAACAAGGTGATGGCGCTCGCTTCGCATGGCATGACGTCGCGATTGAAACATTGTATGTCGATGAGGCCAGGACGGAGACTTTCTCAGGTACCATTATTCCCGGTGAAGGGCGGGCACTGGCAGCCGACGGTACGACTTTCAATGTGCTCCACGGTGATGCCGTTGAGACGGGAGCTCCCCTTACTTCTCTGGCTTTCCGTCAAGGATTCTCCAAGTTTGGCATCGGTAGAATCGGGGGAATGATTGTTTTGATATCAGTTCTGCTGTTCGGATTGTCAACATCAATATCCTGGAGCTATTACGGAGACCGATGTGCAAACTATTTGTGGGGTCCGAAAGCTATCCTCCCGTATAAGATGGTGTTTGTGCTGATGCACTTCGTAGGTGCCACGACATCGCTGGCAACCATCTGGATTCTGGGTGATGTCGCTCTGGGAGCAGTCACGTTCCCGAACCTCGTTGCTCTCGTTCTCCTTTCCGGCGTGACCGTGAAGCTTACCAAAAGCTATTTCGAACGAAAGCCATGGCTTGAAAATGCTGAGGTGCACAAACGTCTGAAAGCTGAAAAGAAGAAGTAGCTGAGACAGGCAATGACGAATTTGACCGTTGTCGATCATCCTCTACTGAAACGGGATATTACGATTCTTCGTAACGTAGAGACACCGCACGGGATATTTCGGAAGACACTGTCCGATGCGTCAGCAATTCTGGCTTACGAAGTCATGCGAGACCTTAAACTCCGCGTGGTCGATGTTCAGGGACCGCTGGAGATGGCTCGAGGCCATAAGATCGACGAGGAAGTTGTCGTTGTTCCGATAATTCGTGCCGGTCTGGGTATGGTCGACGGATTCATTCGATTCCTTCCTGAAGCGAGGGTAGGTCACCTGGGGATGTATCGCGACGAAAAAACTCATCGACCCGTGGACTACTACAGCAATATCCCGGGTGGCTTGGAAACTGCGAACGTTTTTGTTGTGGACCCGATGTTAGCTACCGGTGGAAGTGCGTGCGGCGCTCTGCAACTTTTAAAAGACAGGGGTGCCCGAAACTTCGTCTTTGTATGTTTACTTGCCGCTCCGGAAGGCGTTGAAAAACTTGGCCTCGAACACCCGGACGTTCCTGTTGTCACGGCTGTGCTCGACGACAGGCTTGATGAGAACGCATATATTCGCCCTGGCCTCGGTGACGCCGGTGACCGCATTTTCGGTACGTCATAGACCACGACTCCTCACGAACGCACAATCTATTCAATGTCAAAACGATATATAATCCTGGCTGCAGTCGCGCTCCTCGTGCCCGTAGCCATGGTCATTGCGAGTCCGTTAATCACCCCGCAGGAAGCAGCTGTCGACTTCGGGTTCTTTTCGATTCTTCCTCCACTCGTCGCTATTGTTGTTGCCTTGCTGACACGGCGAGTAATTCCCGCTTTGTTTCTGGGAATTTGGGTCGGAGCATGGGTAGTAAATGGAATGACGCTGGGCGCCGTGTGGACCGGATTGTTTGACTCGTTTCAACAATTCGTTCGGAACGCTATGACTGATCCGGATCGCGTGGCAATCATTTTATTTACACTGATGATCGGCGGGATGGTTGGCATCGTGTCGCGAAACGGAGGGATGCAAGGCGTGGTCAATTTGTTTGTCAAGTGGGCAACGACCAGTCGGCGAGGGCAAATTGCAACGTCCGCACTAGGACTCGGAATCTTTTTCGATGACTATGCTAACACACTCGTCGTTGGTAACACGATGAGACCTGTGACCGACAAGCTTCTGATATCTCGCGAAAAACTTGCATACATCGTTGATTCTACAGCTGCCCCCATTGCATGCCTGGCATTCGTTACGACGTGGATTGGCTACGAGGTGGGGCTGATCGGAACAGCGGTCGATCAAATTCCGGGACTGGATTCGTCGCCGTATGGAATATTTTTAAATTCCATCCTCTATTCGTTCTATCCGATACTTACTATCGTGATGGTCTTTTCCATATCAATAATGGGCCGCGATTTTGGGCCCATGCTGAAAGCCGAACAACGAGCGCGGCATACCGGTGCCGTAGTCAGTCCAAGCTCGAGCGTTGAAGCTGCCGACGAACTAGACCCGGCAACAGTACCGGATGACACCAAGCCGTTTCGGGCTGTCAATGCGATCCTTCCAGTTGTTGTCCTCGTTGGCGGCGTCATTGTAGGAATGTTCGTTACTGGTGAAGGCGACAGCATTAAAGATATAATAGGGTCGTCTGATTCATACGCAGCTCTAATGTGGGCGTCCCTTGCCGCTGTCCTCGTTGCAGGCACGTTGTCGTTCGTTCAAAAGATCATGACGTTGGAGGAGACGGTAGAAGCATGGTATGGTGGTTTGAAATCCATGCTCTTTGCAATGATCATTCTCATCCTCGCCTGGTCTCTTTCCGACTTGACCGGAGTCCTGCATACGGCGGACTATCTCGTCACAATACTGGGCGACGCAATTGCTCCTGGAATTCTTCCCGCGCTGGTTTTCGTTCTGGCAGCTGCGACAGCGTTCGCCACAGGGTCGTCCTGGGGAACTATGGGCATATTGATGCCCCTTGTCGTTCCGCTCGCGTGGGCAATTCTAGTTGCCAACGGAATGGCCGATACTGTCCATCACTATGTGCTCTACTCAAGTATTTCTGCCATTCTAGCAGGGTCTGTCTGGGGAGATCATTGTTCACCGATCTCCGATACGACAATCCTTTCGTCGATGGCATCGGGGTGTGACCATATCGATCATGTTCGAACTCAGTTGCCGTATGCGCTGTTCGTCGGCCTCACTGCGATCGTGGTTGGTATTATCCCAACAGGGTATGGACTACCGTGGTGGGTCAGCCTCGTCGTCGGCGTCGGACTCGTCATCATGGTAGTGAAGTTGCTAGGGACGGATCCTGAAGATTCACCAGAGTATGTCGCTGAAGTTTAGGCTTACTCTTTCTGACACATTTACATCCACAATAAAAAACATTTTCAATGCTCGATTCAGATGACCGGCCCTGGGGTCGATGGGAAGAATATCTTAACGAAACTGGTTACCGCGTTAAACGGATTCTCGTAAAGCCGGGACAACGACTTTCATTGCAGAAGCATGAAAAGCGTGAAGAGCACTGGGTAGTCGTAGCTGGTACCGGCGTATTCCATCTGAATGGCGAAGACAAGACGATAAAAACAGGCGACTCAGTATTTATTCCAGTACAGGGAGTGCATCGGATAAGTAATCCTGCAGATGATATGCTCATCATCATCGAGACGCAACTCGGAATTTGCCTGGAAGATGACATCATCCGATTGGAAGACGACTACGGACGCTCTTAGTCCACAGGCATTTATCGGCGCTGCTTAATATTCACGATACTCATCAGATTCCGTATCAGGATCTACCACGGTTAGATTGATCGGAAGGTTCTCGTCGTGTTCGAGTGTATCGAGTTCGTCTTCAAGGTGCAATCGCAGAGAAGTAGTTTTCTCGGGATTAACGGTCCGAGCGAAGCGCGGCCCCTGGTCGGAAAAGCTACCGCTACCGTCGACATTAAAGATCTGGACAAGCACGTTCCCGCCGTCCACGTTCGTGATCTTGATGAGCTCCTCAACATCTGTGTGTCCGTAGATATGTACGGTCTGCGAAACGAGATCGTCAAGTTGAACGGCCAGGGTATCGAGCATCTCGCGACGAGCTTGCAGCGCATTGATCAGAAAGTCGTGCTCGGCCTCATAATATTCGGGTGGCAAGACAGATAATGCTTTCTCGAGTACATCATCTGTAAGAATCTTTTGGACGCTGTCGGCAGCGCTGACGAAGTCCACTCTCGTTGCCCCCGAGAGGATTCTGTGGTCAATCCGATAAGAAGAAGATGCCAATCGGTCAAGTGGAGGCATCTCGTCTGAATAACCGACGAAGCGGGGGAAGCCAACTGACGACACTGCCTGGATGGCGCCGCCGGCTCTCGGAAATGCCCAGTCACGATCGCGAGGGATCGGTTCCCATCGATGGCGCCCATTGTCATCAAACCGAGCCCATCGCCAGTTGTCGGAATGACGGTCCCAATCACCGACCAGGAAGTCAATCATCCGGGCGCGAAGATATTTATGAACGTCGACATAACTCAGCGGGTCACTCAAGAGTTCGTCGTAGATCTCCGTGCCGCTAACAACCTTTCGAGATCCCGCGAAGCCCCGGGTATTGTCTTCACCTTCATTCGGGCGTTCTTCGATCCACCCGACTCGTCCGGCGATAAAGGGTCGATAGTTGCCAAGGCGACTGTCGTTTGGCATAATGACGGGACGCGGCGTGGCGACCAGCACACCAACACTTTTCAACAACTCAGCGACGACCATTGCCGCAAGCGGAAACTGGGCAGAAAGCTGATCTTCCAGCGTCCCACCAATCACCGACATGGCTATCTCGTTGTCAAGCGCCCTACTCGCATCTTTTACGATACTACGAAACTGATACGTGACGCTATTTTGCCCATCCAATTTCAAACCGAACGTTTGCATTCCGCCGGTAATCTCATCAACAGTAATACCGCCGCCGAGTTGATCGATATCTAGTACCGGGAGTTTAATCGGCAAGTCCCAGAGATCTCTATTCAACTCCCCGAGGGCAAGTTGATGGAGCAAGTTTGACGGTGCATAAGAAGCTCCCGTTGTGGTGCGAACAGAATCGGGTCGAAAGTAGAGTTTACGAGCAGGAACAGCGACCACGGGAGAGTTCACTGCTTCATCACTTTCCGAGATTGCCATATCCGGTGTTACAACGTTGCTTGTCCACCACGCGTAGTCCATCTCGTTCGCGTCAGGCTCGTCGGGAAATTTGCTAGTCGTGTTTGCCCTGGTATTATCATCGTCGGTACTCACGTCTTCCTCTTCACCCGAGAGGTCAGCTACTGCGCCTTCTCCCACTCCTTCAGCTAGCGTCTTACCGAATACGATGTCGAATCGGTTATCCGCAAGCGTCATGCAGCCCTGGTTACTGATGTTCAAGCCAGGGGTACATTTTAACAGCTGTGGGTCTCCCGCCACGACGAAGAGTTTCACCGATTCGTCGGTGCCAATGACAAGCATCATATAACCTGGCCGACTTGCACCGTACTGTAGGCCCGGTAACACGCCGATATCGGACAACTTGCTGCCGGAGCCGGATACCAGAGAGTAGGACGGGTCGCCTTCGGTCACGCTCTCAATAACTTGCAGGGAATGATCGTGTCCTCCAAGGAAAATCAACGGCGGGTTCGGGGCCTCGGCAAAAATCGTCCTCATCCCTTCCAGCAACTTGCGATAGATTGGAGAATTGAGATCCTGAACCAGAGCACCGGTCCTGCTCATCAAGTACTCAATTCCGGCGTCGGAAAACCCGGGTAACAACGAGCCATGTGATCCTGCCGAATTGAACGGATGATGAGATGAGATAATTACGTGCCGATCGTCTGAAACGCTGACGGCTTCACGCAATCGTTGGAGAAACGAATTGCGGAGGTTGTCCGAATGCTCCTGCAGAAACCAGTGCGTATCGATGTACACAAACCTCAGGTTGTCTCTCACGTCGCGAACTAATGGCCCGGGCGATCCTGGTTCAGGTACGAGCTCAACGGCGTACCCGTCCGATTGTGCAAGCTTGAGTTGGTCGTTCAGGTTATTTAGCCGAGCAACACCCGGCGCGCCTGTCATATTTCCCCAGTCGTGATTTCCGGCCAGGAGGATTCCTCGTGTGCGCTTTGCGCGTGACACTTCGCTACCAACGATATCGATCTGGTTCCAGAGTCGCGACGAATCCGTCGCAAACATAGGGTGATCCCGCTCTCGGATTCCCACAGGGTATACAAGGTCGCCTGCATAGATGACGGAAACAGCCGAATCTCTTTGCAGTGCAGCAGACCAGCGGTCGACATCACCGCGCAGCGCATCCAGAATGGGTGATTTTCCTGATGTCGTCGCCCCCATGTCTCCAACAAGAAAGACAACGTCGCTGATCCGATGCAGCGGTGGGAAGGGCTCTGGTTCGATTACCGGTGCGTCTACGGATTGTGGTGGACGCAGCGAAAATGCAATAAGGATACAACCTACGACAGCAAGTCCTATCCCCAGCTGTGCGTCCATTCGCGAGAGGGTCTTACGCTTGACTTTCCAGAGAGCCAGAATGAATCCTGCAACGAAAAATAGCACCGCAGTCATAAATCCGGCCGACCAAACAGCCTCACTACTCAAACCAGCTACGAGCGCGAATACAGTTCCGACCAAAGCGCCGGGGACCATCGCGCTGATAGCGCGGATGAAAGCACGCAGTGCCTTGATGCTTCGAGCGAAACCGTAGAATGCGCCAAGAAGAATCGAAGCTACAAGAACAACAGTTTCCAGCCGTGGGGCGTACAGATCATCGATACTAAAAAGGAATGACCCCAAGCGGGCTTTGGCAACGACAATTGCCAGGGTAACGAGAAGGCCGCCGATCGCCCCAAGGGCAATTCCGGCAGTAGTGGCGAGAAGGCGCACAAGCGCTCGAACGCCGGTCTGAGACCACGAGTCCATACTATGATTATACTTCAGTACTTAGAAACGGGAAACGATCGAGCCACAGGTGTCAACTTACGAAAAACCGAAGTCTGATGGAACCGCGATGACTGCAGTCGAATTGAGACAGGCGTTTTTGGTGGATGTTAACCGCAGAATTGACAGTCAGGTCTCATCATCCTGCGATGTTCGTCGCTGTTCTTCTTTCAGGATACGCTCGGCGAGGGCCTGGGCCAGGCTCGGCCCGTTGCCCCAGGCGCGATTGTTTATGAAAACCGTTGCCGACTTTCCCGCTTTTTCAGCCTGGTAGATTAGAGCAGCAGTATCATTGACCATGTACCCTGCTCCGGGAGAATTCGCTATTTCATCGACGGGTTTATCAAACGGAAAAGTCTTCGAATAGGCATTCGCGTATGTCATCTTCAAAGGTGTCAGCAATCGAATAACAGCGCGATTGTCATTTGCCGAGAATATTTCGCCGCAAGACTGCCACTGTTTTCGCAAGGGGGGCAACCAGGTCCAGTGACTGAAGACGAACCCAAGTCCACAGGTCTCGAGCCATGCAAAATATTCAGGAGTCAGCAGGTGCGGGGATCGGATTTCCAGATGATGTTGGACGTCACGTGGTATTGCCGAAAAGAAAGTGTCCAGCTCTTCGATATTCTGTTCAGGCGAGGGACTTTCAGCCACCCGGGCGTACGACTGTTCGAAGATATAACCACCAAGTCGGGGGCCAAGCAGCTGAAGAGCGGGCTCGTGGAATTGTTCGACGAACAAATCAGGATTGAGGAATGCCGGGTTCGGTTCATAATACGCCTTGCCGCCTTTGGAGCGTCGGAACGATCTCGCAAAAGTCGTCTGCGGTACTTTCAGGTAAAAGCAAGCCTCGTCCGGTGCGTGTTGTGCATACTCCTGCAGGACGAAGAAATTGTTCGTTGTCTTGCCGTGTTCTACAAGAGGTCGATAGAACGTAAAGTCAAGTTCGAGTGCATCGAAATGTTCGAAGAATGATGCAACAGACTCTATCGGTAGCGATTGTTCCTCGAACGTTTTCCCTGCGAGTTTCCGCTTTCGCTTTCTGATTTCGGCACGGTAGTGTTCGGGATAAATTTGTCCGATCCATCCGGCATATCTGTCGCTGGCGGTACCAAACCTGGCGTTGGGGTGGATGCCCCTGAAGTCATACTCTGCAATCTTCGATCGCAATTCGGAAAGTGGAAAATCAGAACCCATCTGACTAGGCATTTGGCGCGTCGTGCGTGGTCGTCAGGACATCAACGGAATCACTTGGGAGATAAGGATCGTCCTGAACATCAGGCTTTGTCTCCATAAGTTTCTGAACCTGGTTCAGGGTAACGTATGCACCCAGTAAAATAAACACGTAGTATCCTAATAGACGCCACGCAATCAATGTGGGAGCGACAGCTGCCTTTGGTATCAGCGATCCGATAAAGATTGCATACAGACCTTCAACACCCCCGGATCCTCCCGGCGTTGGGAGGATGAGAGCGCCAAGCGTCATCATAGCATTACGAATGATCACCATTAAGACATCGACCTGGGGGAAGACGCTAACGATGACGAAAATCAACAGCAAATAGCGCGCTGCCCACGTAACGAGCGTTAAGAGAAATCCGTTCGCGAAGAACGTCCATCGTTGCAGGCGGATAATCTTTGCTCTTCGTTGTAGCTCTTTCAGTTCAATATCGACTTTCGTCCGAAACTTCCGAAGCATTTTTATCCGGAAAACCCACTGAGTCAGCTTGGCAAGGCGGTCGGGTCGGAGCAAGGTCAGATATCCGAATGCAACAACCCACACCAGAATACCCACGAAATAAGCGCCGAAGGTTGCGGCTCCAACGGTGCCAATACTTCTCGGAAATACATCAAAGAAGTATGTACCGACGAGAATGAAAGGGACAGTGAGGGCAAAAAATAACTGGTCGAGGAACATCGCATACAGAAGGCATGCGGTTGCAACACCAACCGGGATCTTCTGATTCTTGGAAATATAAACAGCGGCGAGGGGCCCACCACCTACGACAGATGGGGTAACACTGGAGAAAAAGTCCCAGGCAATCTGTCCTCTAACCGCAGTGCGAAAGTGTATTGTGCGGTGAGACACATACCGAAGCCTGAATCCACCGACGACAATTCGGAGCACGACCGTGCCAGCAGCCAGAATGAGAAACAGTGGGTGGAAAGAGTTTGCGATGGAGCGCAGAGCGCCGGGTTCGTACGTAAAGAAGATCACCACGGCGAACGTCACGATGCTAAGGCAAAGTGACAGAACAATATTGCGGATCATCGATCGACGTCCGTCGGATGTACGCTTGTCGCTCTTCGCCGGTATCTCGACAGTATTCCCTGGTCCGTCCGCGGTCATGTTTGTTGTTCGTTGGTTAGGCGCCGTCACTACAACGTGCCAGGGAGTACAACCGGTATTTCAACTACAGCGTCAGCAAGCTTTTGATACGTAGCCTGCAATTCTTCAGGGATCACTCGGAAATCCCCTACCGTACTGGTGAAGTTAGTGTCTCCCGACCATCGAGGCACTACGTGCATGTGCAGATGGTCAGGTATTCCAGCTCCGGCAGCCCGACCGAGGTTTAATCCGACGTTAAAGCCTTCGGGACACATAGCACGGTTCAGCCATTTAAGGCAGAACTGTACCGTGATAGAAAGCTCAAACAATTCGCTGGGCGTAAGCTCGTCATAGCCTCCAACGCATCGATAAGGCACAACCATCAGGTGACCGTTTGTATACGGGAATAGATTCATGACAACGAAAACCTCGGTTCCACGCCAGAGGACGAGATTTGATACATCGTCATCGCTGGCCGCAATATCACAAAAAATAGATTCACCCGTTAGGCTCTCGTTGTTTTCGGAGGCGTTCGCGACGTGATTGGCCCTCCAGGGGCTGAATAATCGATCCATTATATTACGTCCACTTCAAAGTGTCCGATGACTGATTTGGGCCGGATACTGTTATTTTTGAGGGTGCAATGAACTATTCGGTTCGTATTGCGTCCATAAGGGCCGATTTTGACCAAGTTCACTCAATCCCACATATGGCAGACTACATAGAAGGTAAACTGGTTTCAAAGGGTGCATCCTACGCTATTGTTGTGAGCCGGTTCAACAGCTTTATTACGGAGAGTCTGCTGGAAGGTGCACTTGACACGCTAAGACGGCACGGGGCTGAAGATAATGAGGTCGATGTAGTGCGATGTCCGGGGGCATTTGAACTTCCTTCTGTCGCCAGGAAGTGTCTTGATACTGGAAAATACGATGCCGTAATTTGTCTCGGTGCCGTTATCCGAGGTGCCACAAGTCATTATGACCTGGTCTGCAATGCTGCCGCCAATGGTATCGCGCAGTTGAACATGACGCAGGACAAGCCGGTCATCTTTGGCGTAATTACGACGGATACTATCGAGCAAGCCATCGAGCGCGCCGGGACGAAGGCAGGGAACAAGGGAGCCGACGCTGCTGTCTCTGCCATTGAAATGGTAAATCTTTACCGCAACCTCAGCTAACTCCGAATTAATCTGCACGTCGCTACAAATTCAGTAGTACCTTCATTGCTCATCAATCGTACATGGCGACGTCCGCAATGCACTTACGTTTGTCACTCGCTTTCGTCGGGAGTCTAATCCTGTTCGGGTCACACCTCCCGTCGGCGTTAGCGCAAACCGGAGAGTGGCAGTCTCATACATCATTTAATGATGTCGGGACAGTCGCGTTTGCTCCTGACAGACTCTGGGCCGGTACAACGGGGGGGCTCTTTTCTGTGGATCGTACCACGGGAGAGATTGAGCGTTTTACAATCGTTGATGGACTTCATGCTGTCACTTCCCAGGCGATGGCATACGACGAGCGAAGAAATTTAGTCTGGTTAGGATATGTCGACGGAGTGCTGGACCGGGTGGATCCGGAAACCGGTGCTATCGTGTCTTTTCGAGATATTGCGAGAGCGGACCAGTTTTCTTCTCGCGGAATAAATCGCCTGGTTGTTTCAGGTGATTCACTGTTAGTGGCTACAGATTTTGGCGTGGTCGTATTTGATCCGATTCAGGATGAGGTACGGGATAGTTATACTCGCCTTGGTACCCTTTCTCCGGCAACGCGTGTCAATGATATTACTCTCGATGTGGATGGCCTGACGAGGCGATTGTGGGTGGCGACAGATGAAGGGCTGGCAGTTGCAAACGCAGACGCGGTGAACCTGCAAGATCCTGTGTCATGGACTGTTGAATCTGTTAACGGTTTGACCGCAACCGCGGTTGCCCATTTCAACGATTCACTTTATGTCGGAACTGACCAAGGGCTGTTTGTTCGAAGAGACTCAAGTGTATTCGCAGACACGGGCGTTAGCGCTCTTGCCATTGGCCAGCTTGTAGAGTCTCCAGATGCTTTGTTTGGTGTCGACGATTTTCGGGTATTTGGAGTCTTCGCGAATGGGACCGGTAGCTTTGTCTCCAGCTCTTTTCAGAATCCTCAGAGCGTCGACATCGATGACGCCGAATTGATCGTAGGAGATGCTGTCGTCGGGATGGTAAGCGCCAGCGTGCCAGCGCAGGGCACCTCCAGCCTTTCAGTTTCCGGCGTCATTATTCCGGACGGGCCAAGTGTCGGCATATTTACTGACCTGGCAATAGGCCCTAGCGGCACGTTGCTGGCCGGCGGAAGTGCATCGGCGAGCAGTGGGTTTTTCTCATTGACACCCGACGGGGCGTGGACGAGCTATACTGGACCTCTGGTACCGGAGCTGAGTGGCAACTCGAGGTTTACAAGAGTCCATGAAGATGCGAGCGGAGGTATCTGGGCAACATCGGAAGGTGGTGGAGTTGCGTACGTCAGCCCGGAAGGAGCGATTGAGTTGTTTGACGATTCCAACTCGTCCCTGCTTAGTGTAACCGGTTTTCCTGGATTTATTATTGCCGCAGGCGTTACCTCCGATCGAGATGGAAATATTTGGGTCACAACGCGGGGGTCAACTCAGCCTATTCACATTCGCACTCCCGATGGGCAATGGCAGGGAAGAGGGCCGCTGATCGGTGACGGTCTCGCCGCCAATTCGACGGCATTCGATAGGATATACTCGGATTCCTTCGGTCAGAAATGGATCATCGTACGAGATCCGACGGCATTCAACGTCCCAATCGGGATCATCGTGCTCGAAGACAGTGGAACTCCTTTGGATTCTGCCGACGACGAGTTCAGGTACTTTCGTGACAGGGGAAGTGCGGGTCAAGGCCTGCCGAGCAACCGGGTAACCTCGGTCGCAGAGGATAAGAACGGATTGCTGTGGGTAGGTACTGAAGAGGGGCCTGCATACTTTGTGAACACAGGGATCGTCGCACGAGATCAATTCGCGACACCGATCTGGCCACAGCGACTTGATCGAACAGAGTCTGTTTTTCTTTATTTCGGACTCCCGATCAACGACATTGCAGTCGATCCGGCAAACCGGATCTGGTTTGCAACAAACGAAGGCGTCCGGATTGCGACAGAAAGGGAAGGAGGCTATGTCGAGTTAGCACATCTGACTACGGCAAACTCTCCATTACCATCGAACGTGATTGTGGCAATAGCTGTTCGCGAAAGTTCAGGTGAGGTATTTATCGCTACGGAGAGCGGAATGGTGAGTACTCAGACAGACGCAATCGCTGCTGCCGTCTCGCCAGCGGACTTAAACGTCTTCCCGAATCCATTCAAAGTCACTGACGGTTTTGTCGGACACGTAACGATTGACGGATTGGTTGATGAGACGGTCCTGCGAATCGCATCGATAGACGGTCGCGTCGTCCGAACACTTAATACTCGCGGTGGACGAATACAATGGGACGGGCTCGATGAGAGCGGAAAGACAGTTCCATCCGGTATGTATCTGATTGTTGCTGTGTCGGAACGCGGTGAGGGCACAGCTTTCGGTAAGGTCGCTGTGATAAACTGATGAAAACAGATCTCCGGGAGCCAAATATGGGAAACGAAGGAGATGTGTTATTGCCTCATGAACTCACAATTCCCTATTTTACTGTTCTATGCTTTTATGGTGATCGTAGCTCAGGTGGTTAGAGCGCCAGGTTGTGGCCCTGGAGGTCGGGGGTTCAAGTCCCCTCGGTCACCCCATCTGAGCGAAATACGCCGCGTTCGTCTAGGGGTTTAGGACGCCGCCCTTTCACGGCGGTAACACGGGTTCAAATCCCGTACGCGGTACATACAAGATGCCCTCTTCGCAGTCGATGCGGAGAGGGTTTTTTGTTGTCTTTCAACTTCTGACATCCTCGAAAAGGAGTCTTTTTAGATCCCTCATGCATACAAGCTCGTAATCGACCACATACAGGCTCATGCCGGGCGAAGTATTTCGGATAACCCGAGCATGGTCGATACGCAAGCTAATCCAACGTCATACAACGAACCTGAAGTCGCATTAATAATGATTGATTCGTATAAAGCGATTTCCAATGCTATTGCTGAAGACGACGTAGAATCTGTCGAACGCCTGCTTGCAGATTCAAACCTCCGAGAGCAGCTCAACGAAGGTTGGTTTGATATGAGCCGGCCACCCCTCGCCAGTGCACGACGTCCGGAGATGATTGATCTGCTCATAGGTCTCGGGGCAGATATCGCCCAGTTCAGCGAATGGCTGGCTCCAGGATTTTGGGCTCGTAGTCTCGATGAGAACACGGTCCAGTCTCTTATCGACAGGGGTGCCGTCATTTCTGCACATGCCGCTGCCGCACTCGGAATGGTATCTGAACTGGAGGCGATCCTTGACTCGAATCCCGAAGCGGCAGATGAAAAAGGAGGAGATGGGGCTCGGCCGTTACATTTTGCTCGTAACGTCGAGACTGCCGCATTGCTACTGAAGCGAGGTGCACACATCAACACGATTGACGACGATCACGCTTCACCTCCAACACACTGGTTATTGAAAGAATCACCTGAAGTTGTACGATATTTGCTCGACCAAGGCGCCAACCTGGACGTCTTTGTCGGCGTCGGTCTGGAAGACATCGACCTCGTCAAGAAAGCCGTCGAGGAAAATCCCGAATGCGTCAACTATCGGATCGGCAACAACCTCGGACCCTTTCCAGGTATTGGATTTGAAGATACAGGCGGATCAATCCTTCAATGGACTCTGGGATTTAATTGCTCCCCCCATGAAGTTGCCTATGAGCGGAATCAGATGGAGATCTATCAGTATCTGATGGAGCGCACGCATGGTATTCCGAAATTACTCGTCGCATGTATGGTAGGAGACAAGGCGCTGGCCGAAACTACTCTGGAAAAAAATACTGGATCGCTCGATCAGTTGGAAGGCGATGATGCAACGCTGCTGGCACGCGCATGCTGGGAGACAAATAGAAATTATGATGCGGTGAAGATAATGTTGGAGCTGGGATTTCCTGTAAATGTCCCGGAGTTCAACCATGGCTACAGCCCACTCCACAATGCTGCATTTGACGGAAATACAGAACTCGTGGATTTACTACTAAAGTATGATCATCCCGTCGACGAGAAAGATTCCAACTACGGAGACAGTCCGTTATCATGGTGCATTCATGCCGCAACCGTCGCGAGAAAAGGAAATCGTGACTATGCCGGGACGGTATCACGCCTGCTAGAAGCAGGAGCACACTTTGACGCTTCCCGGTACCCGGTAGGTCATTCTGAAATTGACGAAATACTATCGAAACATCTCGCGTGAGATTCATTGCGGAAACTTGTGTAACCCGGAAACGCTTACGACCGGTCTAATTTGGTTAACTGACCTGAAGTTAAATGTGGACAGAGTCTCGGCGGATCGATGACGCGATCACTCACGTACATCTCACTTCTTGCGATTGCGCTCGCCTCAAACTGTGGTGAGCCGCTACTAACTAACACTTCTGCATTACAATACGTCCGGGTGGCAGCTCCGTCGGAGCCAGAAACTGACAGCGTAGACGTGGGAGTCTATCTTCCTCCGGGATACGACGCAGAAAACGAATACCCAGTATTGTATTTCCTCCATGGTTGGGGAGAGGATGAACATGCTTTTCATGACAACGGATATGTTCGCGTGCTCGATTCTCTTTTTGCTACAGGCGCGGTCAGAGCCTTTATAGTGGTAAGTCCCGACGGCGAGCATTCAGGATTTTTGAGTTGGGCTTCCGGACAACATGCGGGAGATAGATTTATTGTAGACGACCTGGTCTCATTTATGGATGCCAACTTCAATACCGCTGCGGTTCGTGACGGACGAAGTTTGAGTGGTACGTCGATGGGAGGTGCAGCAGCATTACGGATCGGCATGTCTCACCCGGATATCTTTGGTTCGATTAGTGCACATAGTGCTGCACTCCATCCGGTCAATCCTGATTCGATGGCGGACTGGGCGCGTGGTTGGGACGGATGGGACGCCCGGTACGGACATCCGATAGACCCAGAACACTGGCGTTTTAATAATCCGCTATATCTCGCACAGACGGTGGACAACGCAATTCTTTCAAGCCTCGACATTTACTTCGATGTTGGCAAAGAGGACCACCTGGGTTTCAACGGGACAAACGAAGAGCTCCATCGAATATTGACCGAGCGTGATATTGATCACGAATTCAGTCTCAACAGTGGTGGGCATGGAACCGAGTATGTGCTAGGTAACATTGCGTCGTCGTTTCTTTTTCACGGTAGGCTTTGGGAATAAATCATCCGTGCTAGGTCGGCCGTACCTTTCTCGCTTTTGCTTCGTAATTCAGGGTTCGTACAATACTTGTATCTGACTAACCCGATGATAATCAATGCGTCGTTACCTCTTCGTTCTTGTGATATGCATGTCCGTGTCTTGCTCTTCTCCACCGTTTGAAGAGAGCCGAGTTGTCATCGATAGCGATGGGTGGCAACTTGTGGGCGATCTGACGTTGCCGACTGGTGGCAACAGTCTGCGTGCGGTTCTTCTGCTCAATCAGGCCGCAGGAGATCGAACGCCATATGACAACCTCGCTCGTCAGCTGGCCTTCCGCGGGATCGCTTCCCTGCGAATGGACATGAGGGGACATGGCGAAAGTGTTAATCTCGGAAAATTTGTTCCCGGTGAACAGCGCCGGGACCCGCTGATATGGGAATCACAACCAGATGTCAAAGCTGCGCACGAATTTCTTTCCAACCATGAGCTAGTCGATTCTAATCGCGTCGCCATTGTCGGAAGCAGTTATTCGGGAGAAGAAATGGCCGAAGCCGGACGGGTGTTTGGCTTTGCGCAAGCTTATGTTGCCCTATCCCCGGGTTCGTTCAGTGATGAATCCATTACGGCGATAGACTCAAGCGGCGTGCCCTGGCTTTTTGTTGCCACCGCCGAAGACACTTATCTCATGGAGATAGTGAGTTCATTGAGAGAACAGACAAGTTTGCCAACGTATCTCCTGTTGCCAGGACGTACACATGCAACGGATATGCTAGACGAGTTTCCCTCTCTTGCAGAGCATATCGCGATCTGGTTGTCAGAACAGTTGTGAGACCCCATGATTCGTCTTGCGGAGTCGTCATGTGTGCAAAAAGTTGAGAAGAGCATATATTGTGGCCCGGGTTCGCAATTTTATCACCTGAAAGGGATCTGAGTTGTTTGTCCATTAAGAATGAAATCGACTTTCAAAATCTTAGCCGTTCTGACCCTGTTGCCTGTGCTGGGCTATGGCTGCGTTTACGCACTAAGTGAAAACAGGCTCAGGTCTTATGCTGAGTTCGAACCCGTCGAATTGTCGATTCGACAGGATAGCACCACACTGGAACGAGGTCGGCACGTTATGCGAACGCGAGGTTGCTTCGGGTGTCACGGGCAGGACCTTAGCGGCAGAGTATTTACTGAAGAATGGGACTGGGTTAAGCGCGGCGTCCCCGTCAATCTGACTACGTACCTGCGCGACAACTCCTCAACAACCTTTGACACTGCAGTGAGGCGTGGTGTTGGCCGGGACGGCAAAGCGTTGTGGACAATGCCGGCATATAATTGGGTACATCTTACCGACGAAGATATGATTGCCGTCCTGAGTTACTTGTCGTCTTTGGAGCCCATAGAAAATACATTGCCTCGAGGCCAACTTGGTTGGAAAGCCAGATGGATTCTTGCTACTGGCAAAGATGATCATATGGCGGCAGTCGCGTTGCAAGTCCCGCCGCTGATTGTGGGAGATTCTGAAGAACCAATAATGGCGGAAGGAGAATACCTCGCAATGACAATGTGTAATGAATGTCACGGCTTGGATTTACGTGGAGAGCAAAGGAGAGATCTGTCAACCCCTGATCTAGCGATTGTCGCTGCCTACACGACCGAAGATTTCGCAAAGCTCATGACGGAGGGATTGGGCAAAGGCGATCGTCATCTGGGTTTGATGACCATGATCGCAAAAGATCGATTTCCTGATCTGACAGCATCTGAACGGATGGCGCTCCAGACTTTTCTAGGCTCGCTACCGGGCAGGCCAAAGCCACGGGGTGTTCCATGGCGTCGGGAATAGAACAACGAAACGGGCGATCGTGTCTCATGTCGTATCTTGTTTCCGATCACGGATAAACAAGTGCAGTCGATTGAGTGAAAGACCCCTGTTGTTGCTTACTGGTGCCACGGGCTATGTTGGAGGACGACTGCGTCCTCTCATCGAAGAAATGGACGGTTTTCGTCTACGCTGTATGGCGCGGAGTCCGTCAGTACTGAAGAAACGAGTAGCTGATGCCACTGACGTTGTGTTCGGTGATGTTCACGACAGTACCTCACTCGCAGCAGCCTTAGCCGGAGTTCATACGGCATACTATCTTATCCATTCAATGGGGACGGGTGGCGATTTCGAGGAGCAGGATCGTGAGGCGGCTCAAAATTTTGCGTCAGCTGCAAGGGATGCCGGAGTGCGACGCATCATCTACCTCGGTGGGCTTGGCGATGAAGACGAGGACCTGTCTTCACACCTGAGAAGTCGACAGGAAGTGGGAGAGGTTCTAAAAGAATCGGGAGCAGATGTCGTAGAGTTCCGAGCATCGATAATAATCGGCTCAGGGAGCCTGTCATTTGAGATGGTTCGCGCTCTTGTTCAGAAGCTGCCGATAATGCTCTGGCCTAAATGGGTGTCGACACAAGCTTCGCCGCTGGCTGTCGAAGACGTCTTGTCGTATTTGACCGCAATTCTTGAAATGCCACTTACGGGAAATCGTATCTATGAAATCGGCTCTACCGATACAGTCTCATACGGTGAGATCATGAAAGAATATGCGAGGCAGAAAGGATTGCGTCGAGTGACGGTGCCCGTGCCCTTTTTGTCACCCAGAATTTCCAGCCTGTGGTTAGGATTGGTCACACCAATCTACGCACGCATTGGGAAAAAGCTAGTCTTGAGTTTACAGAATCCGACAGTGGTCAGGGATAAAACTGCGTTGGAAGATTTTGACATCCAACCGATGGGTATCTCAGACGCTATCCGTCGTGCACTCGAAAATGAAGATCGGGAATTTGCAGAAACGCGATGGTCTGACTCGATGTCATCTGCTGGCGAAATAAAAACGTGGGGAGGAGCAACATTTGGAAATCGGAAGGTCGATTCCAGGACGGCTGAAATAGATGCTCCGGTTGAAGTTGCATTCGAGCCAATACGCAAGATTGGAGGGGAAACCGGATGGTATTTCGCGAACTGGCTCTGGAAGTTACGAGGTTTTATTGACCTGCTATTCGGCGGGGTCGGGCTGCGTCGCGGACGAAAGAGCTTTGACCAGTTGTCTGTTGGTGACACGCTGGACTTTTGGCGGGTTGAGAAGATCGAAGATAACCATCTATTGCGTCTCTCCGCGGAGATGAAGCTCCCCGGACGGGCGTGGTTGGAGTTTGAAGTTACCCCGCACGAGGATGGCGGCAGTCGGATCAGACAGACTGCAGAATTTGACCCGGTTGGACTGATGGGGAGACTGTACTGGTATTCGGTGTGGCCGTTGCATGGTATTATTTTTCAGGGGATGCTTAACGGCATTGTCGAAGCGGCGCAGACAGGTGAGGTGTGAGGCAATCGGTTTTTCACCGGACTGCGTTTCCTAGGAAAAAGTCTAGGTTTTTTCTAGCAAAAGTCCATTGGCTTTCATCCACGTGTTGACAGTAAGTTGTCACCGGGGCGGAGGAGTGGTGGCCCCCGCGCGATTTCGTCGGCCAATCGGTCTCACGCCATTCGTTCCTGAGCGGGCCCACCCGTGCATCCTCGATGCTCTCAGTCAGGTATCTTCGATGTTCGTCACTCCAGTAGCTGAGGCGCCTACGCGTGCCAAACAACACCGGTGGGCCTGAGCAATGCTTCATAATTGGACAGTTCGGACAAATATCATGCTGCAAGGCGACTGGCCCAAGCTAGCAACATAGTCTGGTATCTACTACATTCTTGTGATCATGGAGTGTAGTGCCAGTCAAAATATCTGGATCACCCTAGACAGATGCATTCATGACAAAGCGTTTTTTCCTTTTCGCCTGCGCGGTTCTCATAGCAGCTGCTGCTGCTTCAACCCCGTATCTGTCAGTCTACGCGCAATCCTCAGCATTGCCGGACCAGGTCATTCTTCCCCAGGCGGACCCCGAAGAAGGACGCCCGTTTATTACCAATTTTACTACATCCGACTACGATGCCGAAAGCCAGAATTGGGCAGTAGTCGAAGATGATCGGGGAGTTATATATATCGGAAATAACAGTGGCGTGCTCGAATATGACGGCGTAGAGTGGCGTCTGATGCAGTTGCCCAATCGCTCTACGGTGAGGTCTCTGGATAAGGACTCCGACGGGCGCATCTGGGTGGGAGGTGCTGGAGATATCGGTTATCTGGCACCGGATAGTCTTGGACGAGCAACGTTCGTCTCTGTTTTGGACGAAGTGCCAGAAGAATACCGGGAGTTCGCGGATGTCTGGAGCACAAATGCCACGGACGATGGGATTTATTTTAATGTAAGTTCTGCGATCCTGCGATGGGATGGGTCTTCCATGAAGGTATTCAAGGCCGCAGCAACACCTTTTCATGTCGCGGATGTAATCGATGGGATCTTTTACGTCCGGCAATGGGAGACCGGATTGCTGCGAATGGAGCAAACACCTTCCGGCGATTCACTAATGCTCGTTCCCGGCGGAGATCGGTTTGGAAACTCCAGGATATACGTGATGCTGCCTTTCGGTGATGGCCGTATTCTCATTGGTACCCGAGAGGATGGCCTGTTAGTATGGAATCCTTCAGCTGTGTCCGAGGAGGCTGGTAACTTTGTGCCATTCCGAACAGAGGCAGACGACATTCTGGCTGCGGGAGGAATTTATCTTCCCGGGGCAGTTCTACCAGATGGGAATTTTGTAATTGGTACGCTATCCGAGGGTCTGGTTGTAATCGATCACGACGGTAGGTTGGTCCGGCACATCGGCCGAAAGGACGGCTTGCAGGACAACACTATCTACGATCCCTTCGTCGACAGTTCCGGTAGCCTCTGGCTTGGCTTGGGTCATGGCATAGCCCGTGTCGAGATAGCCTCTCCACTAACGCATTACGACGTTACGGCTGGTATCGATGGAGTTACTTATACCATGAATCGACACAATGGGATGCTCTACGCCGGATCGAATACAGGCGTTTCAGTGCTCGACACTGACTTGAGGGCGTTTCGAAAAATTGGCAGCTTTGTGGCTCAAGTATTCTCTCTGCTATCGGTAGGAGACGAGCATCTTGTCGCTGCGGGCAATGAAGGCGTTTATAGACTCGTCGGGGAACAGTTCCAGCCCATTAGATTGTCCGTTTCTCGCGATTTCAGTGCAGCGTGGCTCCATTCATGGAGTCGCAAGCCGGGTGTTGTCATCGTAGGTCTCTACGACGGCCTTGCCGTGTTATCGCGGCGATCCAGCGGTTGGGTGGATGAGGGTCGAATACCCGGAATTGCTGAAGTCCTATCCATTGTTGAAACGCCAGATGGTGTCATCTGGGCAGCCGGTCGCAGTCAGGCCTACCGAGTTAAACTTCCAGTCCCTGACATGGATGGATCACTGGACGTTTCAAAGTCGGAGGTGACTCTCTATGGCGCTTCTGATGGACTTGTCGAGGGCTTGCTCCAGGCCAATCGCGTAGGGGACGAAGTCTACATTACGGGGATCAATGAAACAGTCTTTCGTTTTGATCAGGGCGGGAACCGCTTTGTTCCAGATCCGATTTTTGACTCCGCAAAAAGCGGTCATCCATTAGGGTGGTATGTAATCACCGAAGATGATGGCGGGCGCATTTGGATATCCTCATCCTATGGTGCGCCTGTTATTGGTCATCCGCGCGAGGGTGAAAGTTATGCCTTTGAAACATTACATCATCTCCGGAAGGATCGTGTCCTATACACCTATCCAGAAGAGGGAGGTATCACCTGGTTTATGGGCTCTGCTGCGATCATTCGTTATGATACTAATCAGGCGTCGAACGCAAAACAGACAATCCCACCAATCATCCGCCGGGTCGTGGTAGGTGAAGATGAGCGCTTCGGCGGTACCGGCCAAGCCACTGCACTCGAAGTCGCCCACGGAACGGACGCAGTACAGTTTGCCTACGCCGCGCCAGGAGCCGCCGCCGCTCCGCGCTACAGAACACAGCTTGCAGGATTCGACACCGACTGGTCGCGGTGGACCAGCGAGACGTCCCGCGAATATACCAATCTGCCACCGGGAGACTATAGATTTATGGTCGAGGCCGAGGGCCGCGGCGAGACGACGCTTGCCTTAACCGTTTTGCCTCCATGGTATCGCACGTGGTGGGCATACCTCGGGTTCGCACTCCTGTTCGGGGCCGCAACATTTGCGGTCGACAGGTTGCAGCGCTTCCGGCTCGGCAAAAAAGAACACGAGCGATCCATCTTGCGCGAGGCAGAATTGCGGGCGGAGGCTGAAAATAAACGACGCGCAGACGCTGAACGACTCAGCGAAATCGGGCAGGCAATTACTTCCACGTTATCCACTCGTGAGGTGATCGACACGGTCTATGAACACGTCAACGCCCTGATGGATGCTGCTGTTTTTGGTATTGGTATTTACAATCCTAAACATGAACGCATCGACTTTCCGGCGACAAAGGAAAACGGTCTAACACTTCCACCATACGCGAACGACCTCGACGACGAGAGCCGTCCTGCCGTGTGGTGTTTTACCAACCGCGAAGAATTTATAGTGGGTGACTATGCTCGCGAATATCAGCGCTATGTTCCGTTACGACAGGCTCCTCTTGAAGGCGAAGAAGTGGCATCGATAATTTATCTCCCGCTCGTCCATCAGGGCAAACCCGTTGGCGTCGTAACAACACAGAGCTTTACCAAACATGCGTATTCAGAATACCATGTGAGCGTTCTACGGACGCTTGCGACGTACGCTGCAATTGCCATAGACAACGCAGCAGCCTACAGAAAGCTTGGCCGCACGCTCGACGATCTTAAAGCCACACAGCAGCAACTGATACAACAAGAAAAACTGGCTTCGCTAGGTCAACTCACCGCTGGCATCGCACATGAAATTAAGAACCCGCTTAATTTCATCAACAACTTCGCGAGCCTCTCAGGTGAATTGGCCGAAGACCTCGAGAAAGAAACGGACCCGGAAGCATTCAAAGCCATTCTGGCCGATATCAAGCTCACAGCTGCAAAGATCGAGGA
>CBDUKH010000009.1:0-55485 GCA_965367755.1 uncultured Rhodothermales bacterium | reverse complement strand
ATACGTCACTTCAGCAACGCGGATTTGTGCTCGTACCTCTGGGCAGTTGGGCGAGCGGAGGTCGACTGGATCTAACCTTGGCGTCAAAATCAGTTCGCCAGACAAATTCCTACCGAGAGCGACATTGTTCGTCCAGGTTAACTGGCACGGCGATGATGGCATGGTCAATACCTGCTCGAGGGTAACCGTTTCCCCGGTCCCGGTCACAACAAGATTGCCAACAGAATTGGCCACACTATCCGAAGTGATAGGAGGGAAGCCTGACTGGTTCGAGTACGTTCCTGTAACATCTGAACCATCCTGAAAATATCTGTAAACCAGATGATTGGTTCCACCCGGAGCAGCCGGATCAGGGACCGTCGCGTCCCAGATTCCTGCAACATCTATAACATTGATTACAACGGAGTCGTTGTATTCTCCCAGGGTAACTGTTATTGTCGCTGAACCCCTGGCTACACCAGTAACCACGCCAGAACTATTTACAGATGCGATAGATGGATCGGCTGATTGAAACTCGGCGCCTGTTGCCGCTCTCGACTCACCGGACGACAACATCTCATTCACGATAAGTGTCAGGTCCGCTCCTCGAGGGACGCCTTTCTCCGAACCCCCGGAGATGGCGATCGAAACAACTTCTCCCGGAGACGCGGAATCGCACGAAGTCAAAACAAACGGCAAGAAGAAGACAAAAAGTGAGATGCGCGCATGACTAATCGCGTGTTGGATCGAAACAGTGGTCATTTTCATGTCAGGTTGGTTAATCGACGTAGCGGTCGTATTCACCTACCTCCGGGGACAGGAAGTGTAGCGTATCCGGTGAAACGAATGATCGATAAACCTACATCCTCAGCCCCTAATCGTACCTGACGCGAACCTAAAAGATTGCTAATGAATAGGTGTATTGGCCTGTTTGTATCACCCCGCGCCAAACCTGAACGCTCGGGACTCCACGCAAGGCACCACGTTCACTTCGACTCATAACCACCAACCAATAACCAATAACCAATGACCAATAACCAATAACCAATAACGCGAGGCCGCAGGCCGAGCCACACTAACCACTACCCACTAACGCGAGGCCGCAGGCCGAGGCCCCCCCCCCCCCCCCCCCCCAGCCCACCCCGAGCCCACCCCGAGTCTACCCCTTCAACTCGCTCAGTTCCTTGGAACGGTCCGTCGCCGTCGCGACCGCATTGATCAACATCGTACGAAGCCCATGAGACTCCAGATTAGCCACAGCAGCAATCGCTGTCCCACCGGGTGTCGTCACCTCGTCACGCAAGATTGCCGGATGCTTACCCGACTCGCTTACCAGCTTTGCCGCCCCGAGAACCGTCTGCGTTGCCAACCGAAAAGCCTGCGGCCTCGGAATACCCTGCTTCACTCCTCCATCAGTCAGAGCTTCGATAAACATATATACATAGGCCGGCCCACTGCCAGACAACCCCGTTACCGCGTCCATCAAATATTCCGGCACGATCTCTACCTTTCCAACCGCCTCGAACATCTGCCGGGCAATCGTCAGGTGATCCTTCGTTGCATGAGGTCCTGCCGAGATCGCCGTCGCTCCCTCATCTACTATCATAGGCGTATTCGGCATCGTTCGGATGACCGCCAGCTCCTTGCCGAAAGCGGATTCCAATGCCGCACACGTCAATCCCGCCAACACAGACACGATCATTGCATCGGAACTGACTGACTCCCTGATTTCACCGATGACGTCGACTGCGTGTTGTGGTTTTATCGCCAGCACAACAACTGTCGCGCCCGTTACCGCTGCAACATTATCGTCGGATACAGTAATTCCAGGAAACTGCGCTTGCAAGTCTCCAATTGCACCTTCGTTGCGACGGGTGGCCCTTATACGGGTCGGGTCAAACTCATCGCCCTTCAACATCCCGCCAATAAGCGAACGTCCTATATTTCCTGCACCTATGATGGCTACCGTTTGATCCGTCAACATGTCCGTTCTTGTTATTCCTGATTACCTGAATCTTTATCGACGCAATGCAATAACATTGCGAACTATTGTTTAGAATCGGATTAGTGCGAAACGTCTAAAGGTCTTGCGTAACAAAGGACCATCGCTCGACATACGCGCACACCACCATATCCCCACAAATAAAGTACGCATTATGAAGATTGGAATGATCGGCCTCGGCAAAATGGGGGCAAACATGACAACCCGTCTGCTCCGTGGCAACCACTCCGTCGTGGTCTTCGACCTCAACGACGATGCCATCCAGGAATCGGTAGGTCAGGGTGCTATCGCTGCCGACGACGTGGCGGACTTTGCTACCAAGCTAACGGGACCACGCGTTGTCTGGATTATGGTGCCGGCAGGTAAACCAACCGAGGCTACCGTCCAAAGCCTCTCTGAATCACTATCGCCAGGCGATATAGTCATCGACGGCGGCAATAGTAACTACAAGGATTCCGTACGGCGCGGCAAGCTACTCGCGGAAAAATCGATTCACTTTGTCGACGTTGGTACAAGCGGCGGCGTCTGGGGCCTTACCGAAGGCTACTCGATGATGGTGGGTGGTGAGAAGGACGCAGTGGATATAGTCCGCCCCATTCTTGAAACCCTGGCGCCCGGTGCTCAGCTCGGATGGGGACACGTCGGTCCGTCAGGTTCCGGGCACTTCGTCAAGATGGTACACAACGGAATAGAGTACGGCCTCATGCAGGCCTATGCCGAAGGTTTCTCCATCATGAAGCACAAAGAGGAATTTAACCTCGACATGCATCAGGTCAGTGAGATATGGCGGCACGGTAGCGTCGTCCGATCATGGCTATTGGACCTTATTTCCAATGCGGTTGAAGAGAACCCGGAGATGGACGGCATCGCTCCGTTTGTGCCAGACTCTGGAGAAGGCAGGTGGACAGTATCAGAGGCTATTGATCTGGATGTGCCGGCACCGGTGATCACGCTTGCGCTGCTCTCGCGTCTTCGCTCACGTGACGGCGAGTCGTATTCAGATAGACTTCTGTCAGCGATGCGCAATCAGTTTGGTGGTCATAAGATCCACAAGGAGGGCTAGTATGACCGAACCGTCTGTTGAACCTCACGTGTTTGTAGTATTTGGTGGCACTGGCGACCTGATGCGCCGAAAGCTCCTGCCAGCCCTGTACCAACTCGGCCAACAGGGACGCCTCGGTGAGTCGTATAAAATTCTTGGCATCGCTCGAGAAACCGACATAGATAACGAAGAATATCGCAAACGCGCTGCTGCTGCCCTCGAGGAATTTGTACCCGAGTCCAAAGGAGCGTCCGGCAAATGGTGCGAATCGTGCCTGCACTACCAATCAATTCGGGACGCCACGCGAGAAGATTACAAACGCATCTCGGACTATATAGAATCTATCGAAGCCGAGTATAACCTCCCCGGGAATCGAACATTCTATATGGCGCTGCCGCCCTCCGTCTTTACAAGCACAATCAACGGTCTCGGAAAGGTCGGCCTCAACAAAAGCAAAGGGTGGACCAGACTGGTTATCGAAAAGCCCTTCGGGCGCGATCTCGAATCGGCAAGAGAACTGAATAAGACCGTCCACAAGCACTTCGAGGAGAAACAGATTTATCGGATCGACCACTATCTCGGAAAAGAGACAGTGCAGAATATGATGGTCTTTCGGTTTGCAAATCCCATCTTCGAGTCCGTCTGGAATCGTGACCGAGTTAAAGATGTGCAGATCACCGTCGCCGAATCGGTTGGCGTCGGCACGAGAGCAGGCTACTACGACAAAGCAGGGGCCGTGCGCGACATGATCCAAAATCACCTGACACAGCTGCTCGCGCTGACAGCCATGGAAAGCCCTGCCAACATGTCTGCCGACGCGGTGCGCGACGAGAAAGTAAAAGTCCTGCGGTCCATCAAACCGATCGAAAAGGACGATGTCGTCTTTGGTCAATATGCAGCGGGTCATGCCAACGACGAAACCATGCGCGGGTATCTTCACGAAGATGGCGTAGCTCCAGGATCAGACACCGAAACCTTCGTGGCACTAAAACTGCAAATTGAAAACTGGCGGTGGCAGGGCGTCCCGTTTTATCTGCGTACCGGAAAAAGACTTGTCGAACGGACCACGAAAATAACAGTCAACTTCCGGCGTCCTCCCATTACGCTCTTTGATCACTTCGACGCCGTGGACTTGAGTCCCAATGCAATCGTACTTACGCTCCAACCGGACGAGGGATTTGAAATATTCTTCGAGGTCAAGTCACCGAAGATAGATGTAGACATCGACTCGAAGCGTCTTGAGTTCAGGTACTCCGACGAGTTCGGTCGACTCCCGGATGGGTACGAGACACTTTTGCACGACGTGCTCACAGCTGATCAAACTTTATTCGTCAGGTCGGACGAGGTCGAGGAGTCCTGGAAACTGTACACTCCGATACTCGAAGGACAACACGAGATTCATCCCTATCGTGCCGGCGGATGGGGACCCCTGGCATCCGAACAGTTGTTGGCGCGTGGAGGCGACAAATGGCGGATGACTTGAAGTATGACCTTCGCGTCTACGGAGACGATGAAAGCTACTACGACAGCTGCGCCGCGGCTCTGGCCTCCCGCATAAACAGATACGTTGACACCGAAGGCGTTTGCTCGATTCTGCTTTCCGGTGGTTCGACTCCTATTCCGCTGTATCGTCGACTTGCCGTGGAACACGCTGACGATATACCGTGGCGCCGCATTCATCTGTTCTGGGGAGATGAACGTTTCGTCGACCGCTCAGATGACCGTTCCAATTTCAGGGCGATCATGAAAGAGTTTCAGACGCTGGACCTGACTCGAGCACAGGTTCATCCAGTTCCGGTCGCATACCCAAACGCAGATGAGGCGGCTAGGGCCTACGAACATGAACTCCGACTCTGGTTTGATGGCGATTTCCCTGATTTCGATATCGCACTGCTGGGTATGGGGTCGGACGGCCATGTTGCGTCTCTTTTTCCCGGCGACCCTGCCATTCAGGAATCTACTCGATGGGCTGTTGCTGGTACTGCACCCGAGGAGCCCCGACAAAGGATCTCAGTAACGCTGCCCGTTATCAACGCCAGCGCTGAAATACATTTCCTGATAAAAGGGAATACAAAAGCATCGCTTCTGAAAAGTCTTATGATTGGACAAAAAAAAGAGGCCGGAGAATTTCCGGCCTCTTTGGTACGTCCTCACTCTGGACTGACAACCATCTGGGCAGACAAATCTGCTGCCAGCCTGATTGCTAGTTGACGACAATCAGTTTACCAGAATCGCTACCCTGGCCGCTGGTCACTCGATAGAGATACATCCCTCCGGGAAGCGAAGAAACGTCGACGTTGAGATCGATCGATATTCCGGAAGAAACACGAACTTCGGGTGAAAGCACCTGGCGCCCAAGCAAATCGTAGATCGATACACCGACTTCTCCCGGTGAGTCCATTTTAATGGCGAAGGTCGCTGACGTTGTCGTCGGGTTGGGATAAACGTCGATTGCGATTCCTCGAAGGTCAGGCACGGTTGGTTCATCGTCGATGGATGTGAATATGCTGGCATCAAGAATCTGTGTCAGTTTGTCGAAAGCTGCATCGTGCAGATCCATGTCGATAGTGTAATTGTACGAGTCCGTAAATGTCGACGAAAGGTCAACCTTGACAACGGCACCCAGTAGGGCTACGAAGAAGGTATGAGATCCCAGGGCACCGAGGCTCTCTGTTGTTTGAAGGACGGTATTAAGGTCGTCTTCAAACTCATCCTGCATCACATAGAAGAATCGTTGGTAGAACTCGATGGTCCTTTCTTCGCGGTGCTCCAGGATGATTCCATGGATGATGTTGGAATTTAGATCAGCAAAGACGGCACCTCCTGCGATCCATTCATCATATCGATCCTGCTGCTGCGCAATCTTGAAATCGGCAACCGCCTGGACAGCAGTTTTTCCGTCCGCACTGAGAGGGAATAAGCCGGGTTCTTCCGAAACGATCTGGGGTACAGCTGTAAAGAGGAGGTCAGCCAGTCCTTCTCGATAGATGAACTCCCTGTCCAGAGAACGCATGTACACGTTTGCCTCATCCTGGAATGCATGGCCAAATTCATGGTAGACAACATCCATTCGGGGCGAATTACCGGGAAGGTATGCAACCATGAAGCAGTTCTGGAATTGGCCACCCGCAACGCTGTACGACAATCGCAAAACATTGTCCAGATTTCTACAATGCCGGAAATCGTAATTTTCTTCGGGCTCGACGACAACAATCTGTTTCGCCCCTTCATCTGGTACGGTCTGAAATAGATATTCCTCGACATCATATGCATTGTCGAGCAATTCAACCATGTCATACTGATCGACAAGTGACTCAAGTGGTTCAGACCCTACCGATCGAGGGTAGTAAAGCTTTGTGTGTTCGCCGTCGAGCTCTTCGTAGTCGAAATTGTACGTTTGAGATACAACCCGGACGTGGGCTGCATATTGCAACGTGTCACCGTCGACGCTGGCGAAGACTTTGGTACCGTTGTACCCAACGCTATCCTGCACTAGTCCAGTTACGAATCCGTTGGCGTCGATCGAAATTCGAGATGTATCGTAACCAAAAAAGGTAATTGTCCCGGCGATGGGCTGACCGCTTGCATCGCGGGCCTCAAACTGCGTCGCACTGGGAGAACCCACTGTAGTGTACAGGACGTATGGGAAAAGGGCGGAGCCGTCATTCGATTGCGCGGATGATTGCAACGTAGAGAAAACGGCGATCAACAGAAAAGCGCATGAAAATCTTGTCATAGTTAGAAGCGGTACAGTCAAAGTGTTATTGGATAGTTATTTAAGAGGTAATGGAGTAATCAGCCAAGCTGAAGGAAATCTGCCATCGCTGATTTGATCAGCTCTTCCGTAATGACGACACTACCGGTGGGAGAGACCAGATGTGAATCATGTTACGACTTAAGATACTGATAATTATATAGATAGATTCTGCCCAAAAATAGATTTGGCCTAGTTAATCTGAGTCAGAGCCGCACTCAGCTTCCAGAGATCGCGAGCAACGGCATCCTTGTTTTCATCGGGATAATCCGGCACTCGCTGATTTAGCTTGTGAAAATACGAACCGCTAATCTGCGCGACATCATCATCAATTGCCAGCCTTACAAGTGGAATTGCTCCCTCTTCAGTCGTATTTCCTCTAGCATTTCCCAGGAGTCTTCGTACTGGCCCGAAACCGTAATAGTCAGATAGCAACACAGTCGAGATCACTCCAGGGTGGACCGCATTTACCGTGATTGCCTCTGTTTTGGTCCGACTTGCAAGCTCTTCTGAAAAATAAATCATGGCCAACTTGGATCGAGAATACACATCAAGACGATCATACGGTTGGAAAGTCGACTGTACATCGTTGAGGTTCAACGGGGTACGGTTATGTACCTGCGAACTTACATTTATTATCCGGGCCGGCTTGCCTCGCATTTTTGGAAGGAGCAAATTTGTTAGCAAGAACGCAGCCAGGTAATTAACACCAAACTGCATCTCGAAACCGTCTTTTGTAATGTTGCGCTCCTTCGGGATGATAGCTGCGTTATTGATCAAGACCTGGACGCTTTCCGTCGTTGCGAGAATCTGTCGAGCTGCATCCCGAACTCCCTCCAAAGAAGTAAAATCGGCCTCAACAGGACGTGTCGTACCTCCGGTATTTTTCGCGATAGCATCGGCCGCTGTTCGCGCCCTCGCAAGATCGCGGCTGCAGACGTATACCGTTAAGCCAGACTTTGCTAACCCTTCGGCCGTGGCGTATCCAATCCCCCTGCTACTGCCTGTTACTACCGCTACTTCTTCATTCATTCTCTTTGAACCATTATTTCAGTTCAGCTTCTAAAATAGATCTTCTGAGAGATAGTGATCCAACCGATACCATCAATACACCAATCTGATTCCCCAGTATCATGTCTACCCACCGAATTCTGCTTTTCGCGTCAGTACTGACGTTGTTGGTACCTCGTGCAAACGGTCAAACGTATCACGTAGAACCAGCCTTTACATCCCTATCATTCCAGAAACCCGTTGATTTGCAATCGTCACGTGATGGCACGAACCGGCTGTTTGTCGTTGAACAGCCAGGTGTTATTCGTGTTTTCGAGAACAACCCCTCGGCGACAAGTTCCAGTATATTTCTGGACATATCAGGACGCGTATTCGACGGTGGCGGAGAGGAGGGACTCCTCGGCCTGGCCTTCGATCCGGACTATTCCTCCAACGGATATTTTTACGTTTACTACACAGCCAACTCTCCAAAGCGCTCTGTAATATCACGATTTTCGGTCGATGCGGGCAATCCCGACCTGGGTGATGATGGATCAGAGCTGGTAATCCTCGAATTCGATCAGCCGAATACGAATCATAACGGCGGACAATTGCGATTCGGTCCCGACAACTATCTGTACATCGGCGTAGGCGATGGCGGGGGATCCGGCGACCCTGACGAGAACGGACAGGACAGGAGAACCCTTCTGGGTAATATTCTGCGGCTCGACGTTAGCGCAGCCGCACCCGGCTCCCCGTATACAATACCTGCCGATAACCCGTTCGTCGGCAATACGGACGACTATAGGGAAGAGATCTACGCCTGGGGTTTACGAAATCCCTGGCGATTCAGTTTCGATTCCGGGACTGGTGACCTCTGGGTCGGAGACGTCGGTCAGGGCAGGCTTGAGGAGATCGATATCGTCGAAAAAGGCAAGAACTACGGGTGGAATACCATGGAGGCTAGCCTGTGTTTTGATCCCATGAATGGATGTAACCAGGCAAATCTCGAACTACCAATCTTTGAGTACAACCGAGACAATGATGATAAATCCATCACGGGTGGCTTTGTCTACCACGGTCAGCAGCTACAGGGTCTTGTCGGCAAATACATCTACGGGGATTTCGTAAGCAGTCGGATCTGGGCTCTGGAGTTCAACAATGGCGTTGCAATAAACAATACGCTTCTTGTTGATGAAGGCTTTGGTGTCGCTGCATTTGCGACTGACGACGATGACGAACTGTTGATCTGCGGCTATAATGGTACGATCTATAAGCTTATTGAGACGTCAACCGCTACGGATCCTCAGTTTGTAACCGGGGTCAACATCTCAATCTATCCTAATCCCTTCCAAAACGACGTGATGTTGGAAATTGAATCCGAGACGTCCGCCAGCGTCACTGTCGATGTATATGACATTCTGGGCCGCCACGTCTTACAGCTGGCCGACGGACTTCCCGTGTCCGGAAAGGCACAGGTCACCTGGGAAGCCAAAGATTCGGAAGGGTCATCCGTTGCTCCCGGAGCGTACCTGATCAGGATCAGTACGCAAGATGGCGCCACAACGAGAGTTGTCGTGAGTCTCTAATTGTGCTGGCACCATATTTGGAAGTAGACGCTTGAAACTGTTCGATTTGTTCTGCAAATCTAAAAACGAGCATTTTTGCACTACGCGTGACGAATTGAGGCTGCGGGAGTCTTGAAATAAGTATCGATTCGATATGTAGTGCTTTGCTAATGCTCGATAGCACGTAAAGCGCATATGTCTACTTTGATTGGTGACCTGCCGTCTACATCGGCGAGCTCTTTTGACTCGAGTACGTTTGTCGACCTCGGTTCGGGAGTCTCGATTAACCCGGCAGCTCACAATTCTGAAACCAGAGAAATTCTGTCGGCCGACCTGGTGCAGCTGCTGGCTGATCTCCACCGAAAACTCAACCGTGAGCGAATCAGGCTATTAGGGGCGCGACTTGACAGGCAGCGTGACTTTGACGCAGGCAAATTGCCAGAATTTCTCTCGGCAGATGAGGCGGGTCCGGCTCGAGGAGACTGGAAAATTGCGCCATTGCCTCGCGACCTCATGCGGCGTCGCGTAGAAATAACTGGTCCCGTCGGCGACACCAAGATGGTGATCAATATGCTGAGTCGCGGATCGGACGGCCAGCGCGCCGATGCCGCAATGCTCGACTTTGAGGACTCACAAAAGCCGTCCTGGGAGAATGTGATCAACGGATTTACCAATGTTAAAGGGGCCGCTGAAGGTACCCTGTCATTTATACAACCGGCAGGCGCAAACAAACCAGAGAAGATTTACAAGCTCGACCCCGACGACATGCCACTTCTTATGGTCCGGGTCCGCGGACTGCATCTGGAAGAGATTAATCTCCTCGTAGATGGGGAGCCCATCGCCGGTGGTCTGTTTGAACTGGCGACCTGCGTTTTCCTGACGGCCAAGACTCTGATCGATCAAGGTAAGACGCCGAAATTCTACATCCCCAAATGCGAACATTACCTGGAAGCACGATGGTGGAATTCCCTGTTCGAAGCCGTGCAGGAAAAGCTCAATATTACGCAAGGGACGATCAAGGCTACGTTTTTAATTGAGACTCTTCCGGCTGCCTTCCAGATGGAAGAGATTCTTTACGAATATCGGAATCATGCAGCAGGCCTGAACGGGGGACGCTGGGATAAAATATTCTCCGACATCAAGGTTCTCAAGGAACATCCAGACCGCGTTATGGCCGACCGGGCTTCGATTTCGATGAACCGATCCTGGATGAAAAATTATGTCTTGCATCTGATTCAAGTGTGTCACCGACATGGTGCTTTCGGAATGGGAGGGATGGCTGCATTTACACCAGGTCGCACTCCGGAACTCCGCGAGGAACAGACGAAGAAGGTTGTAGCCGACAAACAATTTGAAGCATCAATTGGTCACGATGGTTGCTGGGTTTCACACCCATACTTTATTGGACCAGCCATGTCTGCTTTCAAGCGTGACAACCAGCTTGACGTCATTCCCGACATCGAAGCTCAGCCGGACCTTATGCCACGGTCGGAAGGCGAGTGCACGATGGCAGGTCTTCGGAAGAACGTTCGTGTGGGCATTGCTTATATGCAGGGCTGGAATAAAGATATAGGCTGTGTCGCTTGGGATAACCTGATGGAAGACCTCGCAACCCTCGAAATATCTCGGGCACAGACCTGGCAGTGGCTCCGAAACAAGATCACGCTGGAATGCGGAACCGTAGTCGATGAGGACCTGGTGGCGCAAGTCTTCCGGGAAGAAACCTTTCTGATTGTCAACGAAATTCGTGTCGCTATGAAGGGAGAAGTTCCGGCAACGGTCGAGTCGGAAATTGAAAGCTTCGAACACGCCACCGAAGATGCATTGGCCATTTTCTGCGAGCCTACATTCCGACCATTTCTAACGAACATCTCTGATCTGGTCGGTGAAACACTGGACAGCAAGCGCGCAAAACTTCGCGGCTAACATTCATGCACCTCGCACCTCGCACCTCAGCAAACTAACGCACTCCGGATGTAAACATGGAATACCAAACTAACCGCAACAATGCCGTCGACATGGAACAACGCGCAAACCTGCTGGAAGCAGACTGGAAAAGCAATTCTCGATGGAATGGTGTTACTCGTAATTACGATGCCACAGCCGTAACAAAACTCCAGGGTTCGTTTCTTGTAAACCATACTCACGCCGAGCGCGGTGCTGCCAGGCTCTGGGAACTGCTGCATTCTGAAGACTTTGTACATGCCCTGGGTGCGTTGACCGGGAATCAAGCCATGCAGCAAGTAAAAGCCGGTTTGAAAGCTATCTATCTTAGTGGATGGCAGGTTGCTGCCGATGCCAATCTCTCTGGCCATATGTATCCGGATCAGAGCTTGTATCCAGTCAACAGCGTTCCTCAAGTCGTCCGCAAGATCAATCAGACACTACAACGGGCAGATCAGATAGCAACATCAGAAGGAGGAGATGGAACCTACTGGATGGCTCCAATCGTTGCCGACGCCGAAGCAGGGTTCGGCGGAGTCCTGAACGCATTTGAACTTACGAAGGCTCTGATCGAGGCAGGTGCTGCTGGAGTGCATTTTGAAGACCAGCTCGCATCGGAGAAAAAGTGCGGCCACCTCGGTGGCAAAGTTCTGGTTCCGACAAAACAATTTGTGAACACGTTGCAAGCTGCACGTCTTGCGGCCGACGTCCTCGGCACGCAGACTATCATCGTTGCTCGTACGGATGCCAATGCCGCTTCGCTTATAACAAGCGACATCGACCCGGCCGACCATGAGTTTCTTACAGGAGAAAGAACACCTGAAGGTTTCTACCGGACGAATGCCGGTCTTGATCAGGCAATTGCACGCGGATTGGCATACGCGCCGTACGCGGATCTAGTATGGTGTGAGACTTCCAAGCCGGATCTCGACGAAGCACGTCGCTTTGCGGACGCAATCCACAGTAAGTACCCCGGGAAGATGTTGGCCTACAATTGTTCACCGTCGTTCAACTGGCGCAAGCATCTGGACGAAGCAACCATCGCAAGTTTTCAAAAGGAACTGGGCGCCATGGGATACAAATTTCAGTTCATAACGCTAGCCGGCTTCCATGCTCTGAACCACAGCATGTTCTCACTGGCACGAGACTATGACAAGCGCGACATGCTAGCCTACGCTGAGCTGCAGGACGCCGAATTTGCATCCGAGCCCGAAGGATATACAGCCACTCGGCATCAGCGTGAAGTCGGAACAGGATACTTCGATCTGGTTAAGAACGTCATCTCCGGCGGTACGTCATCCACATGTGCGATGGATGGCTCGACGGAATCCGAGCAGTTCCACTAGCGGTCAGGGCGAAGCAGGAGCGGGCAACATGTGCGAATGTTGCCCGTACATATGGCAGTCCGTTTAATAGTCTGTCCGTCCCTGCTATGTTATCATTTCCGCAAGCTTCTCGTCATCTATTATTCACGCTCTGCATTTGTTTAGCAGGGATAGGGCTCGCAACATCGGTTTCAGCGCAGGATTTTGATCCCGTCGGATCCTGGGAAGGCAAGCTCGTAATTCCTCAGGGTACGTTGACCGTCCTCTTTCATATCTCGGAAGGAGATTCGGGATATGTCGCAACGATGGATAGTCCGGATCAGGGAGCAACGGGTCTTCCCATCTCTTCTGTGACAGTATCCGGTGACTCGCTTCAGATCACTGCCGACATGATCCAGGGGCGATACGAAGGGACTCTCCAAGTTGACGGAACCCTGAACGGCACGTGGTCACAAGGCCCGGGCAGTTTGCCGCTACGGATGACGCGCAAAGCGAAATCGGACGACGGCGACGGCGAAGAAATTGGGTACAACTCAGAAAACCTCTACTTCAAGAATCAGGTAGACAACATCCGGCTGGCTGGTACCCTGACGACCCCCAAAGGAGATGGGCCCTTTCCGGCTGTCGTGCTCGTAACCGGGTCGGGGCCTCAGGATCGAGACGAGTCGATTCTCGGCCATAAACCATTCCGAGTAATTGCCGACCATCTGACGAAAAACGGAATTGCTGTACTTCGCTACGACGATCGGGGTTATGGACTTTCCGAGGGCGTGTTTGCAAACGCCACCATCGAAGCATTCGCTCGCGACGCTGAAGCCGCCGTTGCATTTCTCAGAACTCGACCTGAAGTTGCTGCCGGCCGCATCGGAATGATTGGACACAGCGAGGGCGGTATCGTCGCCCCAATCGTTGCTGTCAACAACTCTGATCTAGCGTACGTCGTGCTTTTAGCTGGCCCTGCTCTACCCGGAAGTGATATCCTCGAACTGCAAACTGAACTCATCCTGACTGCCAATGGTGTCGATGCTGAAGAGGTTGCTCGAACCATGGACGCTCAAAAGAAAGTCTTCGCAATCTTAAAGCGTGGTGACGACGAAGCAAATACCAGGGAAGAACTCGAGAAAGTTCTCACCGCGCAATTGAATGAGATGTCCGATGAAGAGCGGCAATCGATGGGTATTACAGAAGAAAGTATTGGAATTCAGATCGAGACGCTGACCTCTCCATGGTTCCGCCATTTCGTGAACTATGATCCCATTCCAGTACTTCGTCAGCTGACCTGCCCGATTCTAGCCTTGTTCGGTGAAAAAGACCTGCAGGTCCCGCCGGCGGAAAACATCGCTGCTATGAAGAAGGTCGTTGACACTTCCGGGATAAATAAGATTCGGGTAATGGAAGGGCTTAACCACTTGTTTCAGCATTCTGTAACGGGTTCGCCTGAAGAGTATGGCACGATTGAAGAGACAATCGCCCCGGAGGTTCTCGAAGAGATCTCGACCTGGATCCTCGCTACGCCGAAAGCTAAACAGGTAGGATAGTGGCAATCGAAGTGCTTCGAGCGACAAGTGACCAGCTGGAAGATGTCGCGTCACTGTTCTCAGGATACAGATCGTTTTACAGGCAGAGTCCTGACCCGGCCGGAGAGAAGGAATTCCTGCAGGAGAGACTGGCCAACGGTGACTCTGTGATATTCCTGGCGTACAGTGGTAAACCTCGCTCGCCGGCCGGTTTCGTACAATTGTACCCAATGTACTCTTCCGTTCGAATGAGGTCGATTTGGATACTGAATGACCTGTTCGTATCGAAAGAATTCCGCGGGGCAGGCGTAGCAAATACGTTAATGGAAATCGCCGAGAAAATGGCGCGTAAGTCAGGTGCAGCGGGACTGGAACTGGCTACAGAAATAAATAATGCCACTGCCAAGACTCTCTACGAGAAAAGAGGTTGGACGGAAGATGTGGAATTTGATCACTACTCGCTAAACTTCTGATGCACGATCCCGAGTTCGTCCCTTACGATTCCTATGTTGGCTACGACACGCTAGTACAGTCGAAGCGCGCGGAAGAATTTTATCATCTTCTTGACCGCCGAAGATCTGTACGCCAGTTTTCTGATACACCTGTCGCTCTGGAAGTTATCCAGGATTGTATTCGGGCAGCTGGCACCGCTCCAAGTGGAGCCCACATGCAACCATGGCATTTTGTCGTGGTCTCAAGTCCCGAAATGAAGAGCCAGATCAGAATGGCTGCCGAGAAGGAGGAGCGGTCGTTCTATGCTGAGCGGGCACCCGACGAGTGGCTCGAGGCTCTCTCGCACCTGGGTACTGACCACAACAAACCATACCTCGAAATCGCTCCATACCTCGTAGTACTATTTGCTCGCAACTACGGGGTCAGACCCGATGGCACGCGATTCAAGCACTACTACGTCAGTGAGTCAGTCGGCATCGCTGCCGGAATGTTTATCGCCGCTGTGCATAACGCCGGACTCGTGACGCTTACACACACGCCAAGTCCCATGGGATTCCTGGGCGAAATCCTCGAGCGGCCCGACAACGAACGAGCATATCTTCTCATGCCCGTCGGGTATCCAGCCGAATCCGTGACAGTGCCTAACCTCAAGCGCAAGGCGCTCGAAGAAATTGTAACGTACAGGTAACATTATGTGGCCTCTGGCAAACCGGATAATGAAGTCCGAGCAAATGGATCAGCCAGATGTCGACCGGAACGATCTCTCGGAAACGTTATATGATCTCGCTTTCCTGAACAAGTACCTCGGTGCTCAGGACATCAATCGTCGATTCCTTTGTCCGGAGATCAAAAGGATTTGTGGAGAACAGGCAGAAATATTGGATGTGGGAACTGGATTGGCAGATGGTCCAGTCCAGATGATTCAGTGGGCCTCGAAGAGAAAGATGATCTGGCGAATTACAGCCACGGATGTCAGCCCCCTTGCCGTAGCAATCGCCTCCGATTTTGCCGATGCGCAACTCGATCCATCGGTCAGAAAATTACTTACGAATCAAACGGCAGACCTGAGACATCTACCCTTCGACGACCGATCGTTTGACGTAGTAACGGCCAATCAAGTGCTGCATCATTTTGACGACGACGAAATACCTTCCCTGCTTACCGAACTCCTGCGCGTATCGCGGCGCGGTATATTCGTTCAGGACTTGCACCGCCACATCATTCCACTGGGTTTCATTGCAGCCTTCTCGAAAGCAATGCGATTAGCTGAAATGGTTCAGAATGACGGTCCGATATCAGTGCGGAAAGGATTCACTCGCGATGGTATTCTTAAGTATTTCGAAACGGCTGGACTTCCACGGCCACGAATAACGTGGCACCCCACTTTTCGGTACATGATTAGTACGCTACGAGACTGAATATGTACGACGTCGCTATTGTGGGAGGAGGTATCGCCGGAAGCATCTGCGCGATGAAACACGCAGCCGAAGGCTTCGATACCGTTTTCTACGAGAAATCTAGTCAACCACATCACAAACTTTGTGGAGAGTTTCTGTCTGGAGAAGTCGTGACACTGCTGTCGCCCTCCGGAATAGCGGATCGGTTAACTGGTGCTGGCGCGGTACATTTGAGTGAAGTCAGAATTGCCTCCATTGAGGGCGATGTGCTCGATAGCAATCTTCCCGGCAGTCCTCTAGGCATCAGCAGATACAGGTTAGACGATATCCTTCGAAAAGCAGCCATTAATGCCGGTGCCAAGCTGGTGCCCGCAGAAGTGTCGGCAATCGACAGAACGAAGTCAGGATATGCGATAACATATGGTAGCGGCACCGATGAGGCTCGGATCGCATTTGGCGCATTCGGTCGTCGAACAAAACTTGATCGAGTGCTCGATCGCGAACACTTGAAGAGCACATCTCCTTACCTGGCATTCAAGATTCATGCGAGAATGAACAATGCTGATAACAGGATCAATCTCTTCGCGTTTGATGGAGGTTACTGCGGGATCTCCGCGATTGAAGGAGAAAAGGTCAATGTCTGCTGGATAACACATATTGATGCATTCAAAGCTGCCGGCGGGAGTCCAGCGAATATGATAGAGTCGACGTTGTCGACGAACCCGCTTTTCAGCGACTACCTACAAAAAATGGACTTCGAGGGTGAAAAATTCTACTCGTCAAATCAATTGTCGTTTACGTCGAAACCGTGTGTTGAAAACGGGATCATTATGATCGGCGACGCTTCCGGTATGATTGCTCCTCTTTGTGGCGATGGAATGGCAATGGCGATAGATTCGGCACTGTTGGCATCAGAGTCGTCTATTGATTACTTACGCGGTACTATCACTCAAACCGAGATGTTTGAAAAATATCGATCACAGCGCCATGATCGGTATCGGAGTAGAATGGTCCTGGGCAGAATGTTGCATCACTCATTGACGCGACCGATGGTGGCATCACTGGGTATCAGGGTACTCAAGAAAATGCCGGCAGCCACCCGTGCTCTTGTGCGCTATACACGAGGATGAGCTGTCGCCTGCTCAGCTCTCCTGAGCCTGTCTCGCAACGCCTGGCCCAGCCCGTTCGAGGGTGGTTCCTGGCAATAAATCTTTTGTATGCCGCGATGTTCGCAGTCTCTGAAGAAAGCAAACAACATATGCGCATAGTTCTCCACGTCCGGGCAAATGGCTGCGATACCAGGGGTTGAACTTGAGTGAAGACTGTCCAACCCGATGTACGCGGACATATTGTCAACGTGAACTCCGGCGATGTCGTCGACCACAATGACAATTGCATCCGGTGCATAGTGACGATGCAGGAGTCCAGGGCTGGCAGCGCTAATTGGGTCAATGTCATCCTCGAGGGTCGTACACGTAGGTTCAACGTGGCGAATGGCCTCCAGGGATACCGCTCCCAACCGTAGTATCACTGGTTTCTCTCCAGTACAGTCGACAACGGTCGATTCGAGGCCCACCCTGGATCGGCCGCCATTGAGGATGCAGGGTATGCGCCCGTTGAGGTCATCGTAAACGGCGCTCCATGTTGTCGGGCTGGGTCGACCCGAGAGGTTGGCTGAAGGAGCAGCCAGCGGAGTGTCACATGCGAGCAGGAATGCGCGACCAATGGGATGATCGGGCATGCGGATCCCAACAGTATCGAGACCGGCGGTGACCTCATCCGGTACGTCCGGAGAACGTTGTACAACGACGGTCAGCGGTCCCGGAAAGAATGCTTCGATTAGAAGGGGTGTATACGAGTTGGTGATGACTCCTGCTCGCTCAAAATCATCGGTCCTCGCGATGTGAACAATGATGGGATTGTCGGCAGGTCGGCCCTTGGCCTCAAAGATTTTCCTGATGGCCGAAGGCGAAAAGGCGGGCGCACCCAGGCCATAAACGGTTTCTGTAGGAAAAGCCACGACACTGCCAGATGCGACAAACGTCGCGGCATGCGCCGGTGAGTCGGTTACAAGAGTTTCCAAGGGACGTAGTAGGCAGTGGCACGGTGAACACTACCCTAGAACCACACAATCAAGATTTTGTTCGTAGGCTACCGCCATGGACAGCGTAGTCGACCACGTCTCGGCTCCAGTAACGTAGATTATCCATCATGATGTAGACCGTCGGAAGGATAACCAGCGTTACCACTGTTGAGAACGTCAATCCACCAACAATGGCGCGCGCCATCGGATAATATGGAGGCCCGTCACCGCCGATGAGGGTGTTGCCGATGCACAGAGGTATGAGGCCGAGAACCGTCGTCGCCGCCGTCATCAGTATCGGCCTGAAGCGCTCACGACCAGCAAGTATGACCGCTTCCAGCCTCGGCATGCCGTCTTCGCGCAGGTTGTTGATATGATCAATCAGCACGATCCCGTTGTTGACCACCACCCCGACAAGAACAAGGACTCCGATCCAGGCCATAACGGAAAACGTGGTGTCGGTAATCAGGAAAAACCAGAAGACTCCGACAATTGCAAAGATTATGGAAGTCCAGATTGCAGCGGGATGTATTAGGGACTCAAATAATCCTGCCATTACAAGATAAATAAGAATCAACGCGAGCATCAGGTTGCGCATCATAATGTTCTGCGACTGCTCATCATCATTAAATCTGGTGCCATATCCCCAAGAGTACCCCGGTGGAAAACTATACGACGACAAGACTTCTGAAAGAATCTTTCTCGCTTTATCCATCTCGAAATCCTTTTCCAGCGACGCATGGATGCCTACAGTTGTAATCCTGTTTTCGCGGAAAATGTTGCGAGCAGCTTTAGTGACAGAAAAGTCAGCAAGAGACGCGAGTTTTACTGGAGTCCCACTACCATTATGAACACTCACATTCTTCAGGTCCGTCAGTGATCGCTGATCGTCCCCCTGGAACTTCAACAGCATCTGAACCTCGCCATCTTCGGTATGGAAGCGGCGCAAATTTGTCCCACGCATGGCACTTGAAATCGTTCGCGCTATCTGCTGGGAAGTAAAACCGTATTGGCGAGCGCGTTCTCTGTCAATAACGACATGGATCTCGTCCGCACCATCTTCCGATTCTGTCATCACTTCTTTGAATCCTTCAATGGATTCCAACTGGCGAGCCAGCTGGTCGGCTATAGCTACCAGAACCTCAGTCGACTCGCCCTGAAGGACAGCTCTTACCTGCGCTTCTTCATTTTCCGATGTCCGCCAGGAAAAACTCGGCCGTGCCGCAGCCAGTCTTGGTAGGCCCTTCTCAATTTTCTCCTTTATTTCCTCAGGGGTAAGAATCGCCTCATCTTCATCCGTCAGAAGGATCGTCGAGGTGGCAAACTCCGGAGTGTACCACGTGTAAACTGATTCGATTTCAAACTCTTCCTTATTCGCGTAGAGATACTCTTCGAGGACATCAACTATTCCCTCGACACGTTCTAAAGGGAAGGCTCCAGTCAAATGATAGAAAAGCTGAACTCGACGCTCACCAGATTCAGAATCTCCAAAGTCCATGCTCACAAACTTGGCTGGAATAATGACACTCAAGAGTACACCCAGCGTGACAACACCTGCTGTTTTTGGATGAGTCAACAACCAACGAAGTAGAATTTCATATCTGTCGACGACCCACTGAATAAACTTGGCCGAGTCCTCTTTATCTCGTGGCTTCAACCGTGCTGTAAGCATTGGGACAATTGTCTGCGCTATGATCAGTGACGCTGCTAACGCAATACAAATAGTCACGGCGACGTGTCGGAGGAAAACGGTTATCTGGTCCGCCTGGCTGACTATTATTGGAAGAAAGACGATTGCGGTAGTGAACGTTCCAGCGGTGACGGCAAGAGAGACCTCCTTAACGCCGCGAAGGCTGGCGCCCTTAGGATCGTTGGGTGTCAGCTGTTGATGTCGATGGATGCTTTCCGTGACAACGACGGCGTTGTCTACCAGCATACCGACTGCAAGCATGAGTCCCATCATCGTCAAAATGTTCAACGAGAAACCAAGGAAATAGAGCGCGCCAACAGTTATCAGCAGGGAGATGGGGACGGCAATGGACACGATTGCAGTGGTGGCAACACGTCGCAAAAAGATATAGAGCACAATAAACGCTAGCAGGGCGCCGAGCATTCCGGACTTCAACAACTCGTTGATGGATGAAACAATGCCTGCTCCGGCATTATCCATCTCGTACAGGGCGATTCCAGTCATTTCCGGATCTTCCCGGAGCGTCTCCAGCTCGGCAAGAATGTCTTTCGTTACCTGCACGGTGTTGGCGCCGCCCTCCTTGGAGACTTCGACGGCGATAGCATAGGCTCGATCCAGGTGGCGACCGTAGTCAAGAATAGGGTCGTCGTAGATCACCGTGGCAACGTCGCTCAACCGAAGTCCGGCAGAATTGATAATAAGATTCTCAACGCTTTCCGGAGTCGTCAGTTGGCCCATCGGTCGAACCACAAAACGTCTGTCGGCTTCATTGATCTTACCGGCAGAAACGGAGAAATTGGCCTGGCGCAAATTATCGGCGAGATCTACCAGATCGATATTGTGGGCCTGAATTCGATCCGCAATCATCTCAATGCGCAGCTCCCGGGGCTCGACTCCGTTTAGCTCGACTTTCGAAACCCCTTCGATACGCTCCAACCGCCTCTTGATTTTGCGGTTCAATAAATCATATGACCCAGACAAGTCTCGCGCGGACGACACGCGCAGGTTCAGGATGGGCATATCAGACGAACTCCGCTGAAATACGAAATACCGTTCCATGTCGGAGGGAAATTGATCCTGGACACCGTCAAGTTTTTCTCGGACCTGGGCACCTTTGAGCGAGGTGTTCTCACCCCAGTCAAAATGAAGTTGAACCCATGCACCGTTCGCATGCGAATTTGATGACATGCGTTTGATCCCCGGAATTGTGGCCAGTACTTCTTCAGCAGGCCTGGCAATCAAGCGTTCCGTCTCCTCGGGCGACGAGCCCGGGTAGGGGAGATCTACAAAAATAAAGGGAGCATCGAATTCTGGAAAATACTCCAGCGGGATGAGTCTTATAGAGATTGCACCAATAACAATGACGCTCAAGAATAGCATCATCGTAGTAACCGGTCGCTTCATCGCAAGATCAGCAACGTTCATGTCTATGCCTCCACCCTTACAGACGCAACAGCATCGCGTTTGCGATCGAGTAGCGAGTACATGACAGGTATAACCACCAGGGTTAGCAGAGTCGAGATCACCAGTCCGCCAATGACTGTAATGGCCATGGGGGCTCTAACTTCTGCACCATCGCCAAAGCCGATGGCGAGTGGAATCAACCCCAGGGTAGTTGTCAACGTCGTCATCAGAATGGGTCTAAGACGCAGTCGGCCGGCCTCCACAATCGCCTCAGAGCGCGGCGTCCCATCTTCTCTCAGCTTGTTGATCAGATCGACCAGGACTATAGCGTTGTTTACGACGATACCGGCCAGAAGTATGAGGCCAATGAATACGACTACACTAATGGTTGATCCAGTGACCCACAACGCGAGCACAGCACCGATTGCTGCTAGCGGGATTGTAAAGAAGATGACCAGCGGATGAATCAATGATTCAAACTGAGATGCCATTACAAGGTATACTAGAAATACTGCCAGAAGCAGGGCAAACATGAGTGAGCGAAAGCTGGACGACATCTCTTCCGACTGACCGGCTAGTGAGACTCCCAGGCCGGGCGGGACGGTAACATCCGCGATGATGGCGTCGATCTCTTCCATTGCTGAACCAAGATCCCCATAGCGTAGATTCGCACTGACGATTGCAACTCGCTGTTGACTCGCTCTCCTGATCTCGCCTGGACCGGTTTCAATGATCACATCGGCGACAGCGTGGAGGCTGACCGGGCGGTCGCTCTCAGGATTGACTATGAGTCGACGTAACTTATCAACCGACGCTCTGTCTTCTTCGCGCGCCCTCACAAGAACATCAATCTTTCGGTCACGCCAGGAGTAACGTGTTGCTACGTCACCACGGACCTGACTTACGATTCGATCGGCAATGTCGTGGACCTTTAGACCGAGCGCTGACGCTCTTTCCCGATCGAACAGGATTCGTACCTCCGGATGTCCACTCTCCATGGACGATTTAACATCAGCAAATCGGTCGGAGCCGAGCATCTTCTGGCTTATTTCTTCGGATACACTCTTAAGCTGCGCAAGATCAAATCCGGCAACCTCGATTTCTATGGGCGTCTTGAACGTGAAGAGCGTGGGCTGTCCAAATTTGTATTGCAGTCCAGGTATTTGTTCAAGTTGACCTCGAAGTGCATTCGTGGCTTCTGACTGAGTTTCCGCACCGTGGTCTCCGGCAAGCGCGACAAACAATTCGCCCCAGTTCTCACCACCTTCGTCGGGATTGGCGTCGAGGCGATTGCCGCTGCCTGCCGCTGCAAACGTTGTTCGAATTGCAGGAGTGCCAGCTACGTTACGTTGAACGCGAGCCATGGCGGCATCGGTTTTTTCGAGTGGTGTTCCCGGTGGCAACCTGAATTCCACCAGCATTTCACCTTGTGACATCTGCGGGATCAACTCGACGCCAAGGCTTGGCACGATAGCCATGCAGGAGACGAATAAACCTATTGCGACGATTAGAACAGCCGCACGATGCCGTAGTGCCCAGGTGACCACGGGAGGGTATCGTTTGGCCAGTCTATCGTAGACGGCATTGAAACCTGCGGCAAGCGGCTTGAAAATTAGACCGGCGACAAACGACAGTGCTCTGGATACATAGAACAACAATCTTCCAAGGAGCGCAGGCATGGAGTTGAATACAAACTTTCGAGCTACGTTGATACCGCGTCCGGCCTTTGTGCGAGGCTCGTGGGCAGGAAATACTTCTCTGGTTGTTCCGCGCCGAACGCCGAGGGACGACAACATTGGAATGAGGGTGATTGCAACCAGGAGGGAGGCGAGGAGGGAAAACGTGACCGTTAACGCCTGATCTCTGAATAACTGACCTGCAATACCCTGGACAAACACTAGCGGTAGAAAAACGGCAACAGTAGTCAACGTCGCCGCGACTACAGCCGTGCCGACTTCACCGGCACCTTCGCGCGCAGCGTCAATCGGTCCCTTGCCGAGATCCTTGTGCCGCGCAATATTTTCAAGGACGACAATCGAGTTGTCAACCAGCAATCCGATACCCAGTGCAAGACCACCGAGTGACATTATGTTCAGAGACAGATCCGACCAGTACATCAAGGCAAAAGTCGCGATGACCGAAACAGGAATCGATAGACCGATTATGATTGTGGTTTTGAAATCTCTCAAGAAGAGATATAGAACCAGAATTGCAAGGAGACCACCAATGAGGCCAGCGTTGATTACCTCGCTAACGGCACTGTTGATAAACGTGGACTCGTTGTAAATATTCGTGAGATGAATGTTGTTGGGAAGAATCTCGCGAATCCGCTCGAGACGTGAGTCAACGTTGTTAGCAACCGCTACTGTATTTGCATCGCCTTCCTTATAAATTGCAATCTCGACCGCTTCGCGTCCATCTATGCGCGTGATGGAATCTCTTTCTTTATACCCAAGTCGGACCTCGGCTATATCACGCACATAAACCGGCGTCCCGTTCCTCTGATCAATGATGACATCCGCCATCTCCGAGACAGTCTGGAACTGGTTCACGGTGCGAACAAGAAATTGCTGCTGACCCTCTTCGAGTCGACCTCCTGAAAGATTAACATTCTCCGCTCCGAGAATGTTACCGATCGATTCGATCTCTAGTCCGAGTTGTGCCAACTTCTGTTGGTCTACCAGCACCTGGACCTCATCTTCCAAACCACCGCTGATCTTCACAGCAGCAACTCCGCCTGCCGCTTCCAGATCTTTTTTGATCTGCTCATCAGCGAGGCGTCGCAATCGAGTCAAGGCATTAACATCCGTTTCAGTGGCGTCGTTTGCAATGGTCCGAACACGCTGTTCGCCTTCTACGTCCTCAGCAATAGCTGGGAGTTTTTCCTCATAGAGACCAAAGCGCATTATCGGGTCCAACGACGGGTCAAACCGCAAGATCAGAGGGCGTTCAGCATCCAGGGGTAAAACCAGAGCGTCAAGGTTTTCCCGGATATCCTGCCGGGCGACGTCCATGTCCGTTCCCCAGCTAAACTCGAGCAGCACGTCGGACTGTCCCGTTCGGGAGACGGATCGGAGGTGCTCGACACTCTTTACGACACCAAGCGCTTCCTCGATTGGCTTTGTGATCAGGTTCTCAATCTCAATCGGGGCCGCCCCTACATATTCGGTGCGGATGGTCAGCGTCGGATAGGCCAGGTCCGGCAGGAGATTGATCTTGAGCTGAGAGAGAGATACGACGCCAAAAATAATGGCGGCGAGGGTAAACATACCGATTGTAACCCGGCGCCGCGTACTTAGGTCTACTATGCGCATTTATTCTTCCCGGTCTAATCTGGGATTATTTAATATCGTTGATGACGTCAACGATGGATGAATCCCGGAGATTGTTTTGCCCGGTTGTGATAATAACGTCTCCCGCAGAGAGGCCTGAGACGATCTCTATGAACTTGACGTCCGAATAGCCAGTCTTAACATTTGACCTGATAGCAAGGCTGTCGGAGACGAGGAATACCGAGGCTACATCATCTTCGACTACTACGGCTTCTTTCGGTACGAGAAGAACACCTGTATGCGTATCGTAGATGATTCGGATCCGTCCGAACATTCCCGGTTTGAGTGTGCGCGAATTGTCTCGCACCTCGACGGTGACTTTGAAGGTGCCAGTCGCACGGTCAACTATCGGGCTGATTCGCTTGATTCGCCCGGTATATGATTCACCGGGCATGGCGTCGACCGACAAGGTGGCCAGCTGCCCGACCTTTAACTTGTTCAGTTCCCGTTCGGGAACATGCATAACAGCCAGGAGGGGATTGAAGTCCGTAATAGTAAACGTCTCCTGATTGGTTTGGACCATGTTTCCGACCTTGATATGTCGGGCAGATACAACGCCGCTAATGGGCGCCCGTACTGTCGTATACTCGACGCTCAGTTTGGCCAGGTCAAACGATGCCTTCTGGGTTTCATAGTCGGTTCTGACCCGCTCATACTCCTCCGTGCTGATCAGCTGCTTTTCGAAAAACTCTTTCTGTCGTTCCAGCTCTCGCTCGAATTTCTTCAGTGTTGCTTCATCTCTTGCCAGGTCGAGGAGAAGCCTTTCGTCGTCAAGCTTGGCAAGTTCAGTACCAGCATTGACGTAGGTGCCTTCTTCGACGAAAATCTCCTCAACGATTCCACCTGCCTTTGCTACAACGACTGCTTCACCTTCAGCTTCGAGGGAAGCTGTGCCCGTAAAAAAAGCCGAAATATCTCCGGCTCGGGCTGCTGCGGCCTCGACAGGAATCGACGCAACGACATCCGGCTCCTCTGGCTCCTTCGACTGCGCATCATTGTTACAGGCCGTTTGAGTGCCAACTATCGCAAGTAAGAGTGCGATAGAGAAGAGATGATGGATCGTGCGCATGGTCTAATCAACTAGTAGAAAGGATTCGGGGGTATGGTTTTATACATACGGCTTCTATTCTGCATTGGTTACAGTTAGTTCGCGCTTTGTAAATTGCCGGTTCTTGAGTCCTAATAACAAATTTAAAGGCGAAGTGGACGTGGCCCAGGAATTGATAATCACCGGAGACAGAGTTCTTATCCTGCCCCAGGACGGGGAGCAGCAGACGAATTCCGGGCTCGTATTACCTGCTTCAGTTCTGGAGAAGGAGAAAGTAGGCAGCGGTACTGTCGTAAAAACTGGCCCGGGATATCTCATGGCGAACCCCGACTATTCTGAAGGAGAACCGTGGGCTACATCGAGAGAATCCGTCAGGTATTTGCCGCTGCAAGCCAGGCCTGGCGATCAGGCATTATTTCTCAAGAAGAATGCGGTCGAAATAACGTTTGAATCGACAACGTATCTGATAGTACATCATGCTGAAATCGTGGCTCTGGTAAGGCCCGAGAGACCCGACCTTCTCGATGACATTCAGGATATTTTGTCAGGTGAATGAAAACGCGTCTCCGGTGGATATTTCTCGCATGTTGCCTCCTGGGCGGCGGTTTCATGTTTGTCGATGGAGTGCGGGCATTAGCGATCGGCGATTACTTTACACCGTCAAAGGGTGCATATGCCGGGCAATTGGGACCCTGGGCCAATCTTGTATCAGCCGTCGGGCTCCCTCCGCGATCGTTATTGATGAAAATAGTGTTCGTCATCTACGGTTCAGCTACGGTACTTGCTGCTACACTATATTGCCTCGGGCTTGGTCGGCTACGCCTGGCAATGATCATTTTGCTGGTGTCCGGATTGTGGTACATTCCGTTCGGATCGATGTTGTTTCTGGCCGCTCTAATTCTAATCGTAATTGACACAAGAGAAAGTCGAGGAATCAGGGTTCGCGAGGGCCGGGCTTCATAGACCCAACAGATAGCTGTGAACTATGGAATTTTTCGGCAGATGTTTTGCCGCGCCCCTATCTTTAGAACGGTGCTGGCGCGGGGAATCGAATACCATAAAGACGCTGGTATCTGACATATAACGCGACATTTAACATTCTCTTTAAAAGCAGTTAGAACGGCTAATGACCCTGCCGGACCCTGTCAACTGAGCAAGGACGGAATATTCGAGTCTAACGCGAAAAGCAGAATTCAGATAATTTGATTGAATTCATAACGGTTTCTTGCTCCACACCGCCGATCGGAGCATTTATACTGTCTACGCTTCCGTCGATACCGAACAAACCACGTATTCCACATCGAGCTACACTTTTTGCCCGATACTTTAACACAATAGTCAACAAGACTTACAATTCATTATAGCAATGACAATGAATGGATCCGTTCCAACTCTCGATCCGAAGACCATGACGAGTGAAGATATTATCAACCTGTGCTTTGAACTTGGCCAGCGCTTCAAAGAAAGAGCTGCGAAGCATGACCGTGAAGGGTCCTTCCCTGAAGACGATTTTGCAGACCTGAAGGAGGCCGGCCTACTATCTATAATGATTCCAAAGGAATACGGTGGGTTCGGGGCAGATTTTTTAACGTATACGCGCGCTCTTGAGCAACTCGCGATGGGTTGTGCATCTACCGCTCTCACGTATAACATGCACAACATTGCCGTCGGTAGTATTGCGGAAGTAGACCTCGAAGCCATCCCAGGTCGGCACGGCAAGGAAATGCGTCAGTTCAGGGATTGGATATATAAGGAGGTGGTCGACGGCAAGAAGATCTTTGCATCTGCGTCTTCAGAACCCGGAATCGGCTCACACTTTAGTAAAATGAATACGGTGTACAAGCCGGTCGACGGTGGTTTTGTGATCAATGGCAAAAAGTCATGGGTATCCATGGCAGGCTATGCGGATTACTACGTTGTCGCAGCCAGGCCACCGGAGAGTAAATCGGATATCCCGCCTATCAGTTTTCTGTTGGTGGAGAAAGACAATCCCGGTTACGAGTTTAAATACACGTGGGACGTCCTCGGGATGCGATCGACATCTACGAACCCCATGACGTTGACGGACTGCTTCGTACCGAAAGAAGCAATGTTTCTGGCGAGCGAAGGATTGGCTCTCTTCAAAATCGCCAGAGAACCACACTGGACGATCGGCGGGTATATCGGAGTCTATCTCGGGATAGCCTCAGCATCATTTGCCTTCATGGTAGACATGCTCAAGAATAAGAAGATACCCGGGTCTGATTTGAGTAAAGCAGACGACCCGATCATTCAGACGCGAGTTGGAGAGATGTTCTCACGACTGGAGTCTGCCAGAGCTGTTGTCTATAACGCCGCTCGATTGATTGACAGCAGGCGTGGTACACCCGAAGCGAATGCTGCCATACATAATTCCAAGTATGTAGTGTCGGAACTCGGACCGTGGCTGACGTCCTGGTCCATTCGATTGTGCGGAGCATCGGGACTTGCAAAGGCACTACCCCTCGAAAGAAATTATCGAGATTCACGGTGTGGCGGTTTGATGCCCGCTACCAGCGATGAATGCTTGTCCTACATGGGCAAGGCTGCATTTGGTACTGACCTCAGTAAGCCTGCCGAGACTTACTGGTAGACGCGCAACGAATTTATCACCAACTTTTCCTACGCTGCTCCAACCGACCTGAAAGCGTTCGGGTAAGCAGCGGTTATTGAATTACTATGGCCAATTTTTTTCTCGACAATCCTGATCTGAAGTTTCATTTTGATCGTCTCGACCTCGAAGAGCCTGTAACAATCCTCGAACACGGATTTACCCTTGCAGAGAAATTCGAGGATGCACCGCGAGACTACGAAGAGGCGGTGTCGTACTACGAAAGTGCTCTTGAGCTTCTTGGCGAGATCTGTGGCGATAGAATCGCACCACGCGCCATGTCTGTCGACCTTGAGGGTACTCAATTTGTCGATGGCAAAGTAAAATATGCAGCGGGCACTCTTGAAAATGTAAAGGATCTGGGTGACGCTGGCTTCATGGGCGTAATCATTCCAAGGCAGTTCGGTGGTATCAACTGCCCTGCAACGATGTACATGTTCATGATCGAAATGCTGTCACGAGCAGACGGATCACTGATGACTCTGTTCGGCTATCAGGATGTCGGCGAGGCCATCGCGAAATACGGTACAGAAGAACAGGGCAACGAGTTTCTCCTCAAATATTCCAGGGGTGAAGAGATTGGCGCAATGGTTCTGACTGAACCAGGCGCTGGATCAGATTTGCAATCGATAAAAGTTAAGGCTACCCAGGATGAAAATGGTCAGTGGAGACTCAATGGGGTAAAGCATTTTATTTCCAACGGTAACGGAGAAGTTCTGCTTATTCTGGCGCGGTCCGAGCCGGGGACCAAAGACATGTTTGGTTTAAGCCTGTTTGCCTGTCATGGTGGTGATCGGGTTGAAATCAATTCAGTAGAACACAAGATGGGCCTGCATGGCTCGCCAACGTGTGAACTCTTTTTCAATGACGCACCTGCTGAGCTGATCGGCAAGCGGAGATTCGGACTGATCTACGTTCTGAATATTCTTAACCACGCCCGTTTCAGTGTCGCTGCCCAGGGGCTCGGTATAGCAGAAGGCGCCTATAGAGCCGCCCTCGAGTATGCTAAAATCAGAGAGCAGTTCGGACAGATTATTTATGACATGCCTCCAGTTGCCAACATGCTAATGGATATGCGGACGGCGCTAGAGACCGGAAGGTCCATGATTTATGCCGGATCGCATTGGCTTGACCTCAGGAACACGCTCGAAGAACATATTGAGGAGTTAAAAGCCGAGGGAAAACCTTACAAGGAAGAAAAGATTCGTTTCGATAAGGCATCGCGGATATTGAACCTGCTTTCACCGCTGACCAAATATATCGTTACTGAAGACGCAGTCAAGGTGTGCTATGATGCTCAGCAACTGCACGGTGGGATGGGCTACATGAGGGAGATGGACGTCGAGCGCATGGTCCGTGACGTCAGGATCACCACTATATATGAAGGCACGTCTCAGGTGCAGGTAGTCAGCTGTTCGAAGAGCGTTCTCTCCGACGCGCTGAAAGAACTCATCGACGAAATGGAAGCAATGAGCTACGACGACGATGTGAGCGATTTGCACGACGACCTGAAGTCAATCAGGTCATCATACTACGATGCTGTCCAACTTGTCAAAGAAATGGACGACAAGTCGAAGGGTGCGGCGATGAAAGAAGTCGTAGATATGTACGCCTACATTTGGACTGGCTACCTGGTACTTGGCGAGACGAAAGTAAATGAGAGAAAGAAAATAATTGCACGCCGATACATCAAAACCAAGCTTGCGAAGACCTCGTCTAGTATGCAGGTGTTGCGCGCAAACGTTTTTGCCGATATATCCCAGCGTGATTTAGTCTGTGACGGCAAATAGACTCGTGAGACACTAACTCTTCTAGAAGAAATTATGCAACCGTGGCAAGATCCTGAACTCAAGAAGATCAGGCAGGCTCATATAGAATTTGCAAAGGAAAACCTCGAAGGAGACTATACCCAACGGGACAAGGACGGTGAGTTCAGTTTCGAGAGATGGCGAAAAGCAGCCGACTTTGGAGTGCTTGGGATGGGAATGCCGGAGGAGTATGGGGGCAAGAAGTGTCCGATAACGCACATTGTTGCGGCATACGAAGGCCTCGGATACGGATGTCACGACACAGGCTTCCTTTACGGGATGCTGAGTCAACTTTGCGGTACGCAGATGACTATCGAACTCCTCGGGTCTGAAGAACTGAAGGCCAAGTACCTGCCTGACCTTATCAGCGGAAAGTCACTCGCCGCATACTGTTCGACCGAGGAAGAGACGGGTAGCGATGTCTTTGCAATGTCTACGATGGCGACACCTACCGAAGACGGATTTTTGCTCAACGGGCATAAGCGCTATCTAACAAACTCTCCGAAGTCAAACCTCGCGATGGTGTTTGCTAAGACAGATACGACCAGGAATCCTTTCGGGCTCGTCACGCTGATGGTGGACATGGATTGGGACGGCGCTCGCCATGGAGACGAATACGAGAAGGCCGGTTTTCGAACCGTGCCTATGGGTGAGCTTTATTTTGACGACGTCAAGGTTCCTAAAGAGAATGTCATCGGAGGGAAAGGCGGTGGACTCATGGCAATGGCCGAATCCGCTGGCTGGGAACGAACAATTCTTCTTGCCAACGCCCTGGGCCCTATGTCACGGACAATCGATGAATGCGTTGAGCGCGCAAGAACACGCAAGCAGTACGGAAAACCGATAGGATCGCACCAGCAAATCTCATCAAAGATCGCGGACATGATCTGCCGCTACAAGATATCCCGCCAGCTCGTGTATGACATCGCGTCGAGAGTGGGCAATGGTGGAAATCTGCAACCGCACCTTCAGGATGCATCGATCGCCAAATTGTACGTAACTGAAAGCTATATCCAGAATCAGCTTGCGGCTGTACAAATCTTCGGGGTGCGCGGGATCCTGGTAGACTACCCGTATCAGCAAGACCTGCGAGATAGTCTCGGAAGCACCATTTGGGCAGGCACTTCAGAATCACTACGCAACACGATCGCCAAGATGGCGGGACTGCCGGTGGAGTAAGGGCGGACCTCTGTGCTAAATGACGGTCTCGGAAGGCTGGTTCAATGTTGGGCAGGCACGTCAGAATCACTACGCAACACGATTGCCAAGATGGCGGGACTACCGGTGGAGTAAGGTCGGACCTCTGTGCTAAATGCCCGTCTCGGAAGGCTGGTTCAATTTCGGGCAGGCACTTCAGAATCACTACGCAACACGATTGCAAAGATGGCCGGGCTACCGGTGGAGTAGGGGCGGACCTCTGTGCTACATGCTCGTCTCGGAAGGCTGGTTCAATGTTGGGCAGGCACTTCAGAATCACTCCGTAACACGATCGCAAAGATGGCTGGACTACCGGTTGAGTAGGGATGGACCTCTGTGCTAAATGCTCGTCTCGGAAGGCTGGTTCAATGTTGGGCAGGTACTTCGGAATCACTCCGTAACACGATCGCCAAGATGGCCGGGCTACCGGTGGAGTAGTGAAATATCAGAACTGGAATCCTAGACCCAGGCTAAACGTGGACTCTTCTTTCGATTCTGCGTAAGCTGTTGAAAGCATGATCGAGTCGAACAGAAACGTCCACAGCCCTCCACCGTATCCCCGATGCCACAACTCGGACGATTCGCCATCCGTCCAGACGCGGCCACCGTCGTAGAACGCGTTGATACCCAGTCGCCCAAATGACAGGTATGAGGAAAAATTGAACAGCGACATCCTCAATTCCAGATTGTAGAATGCTGCCGACCGACCGGCGAATCGTGTGCCCCGGTAGCCACGTAAATTTGTTGTTCCTCCGAGAGTACTTGCCGTATAAAACGGAAATGCCCCTTCAATATGTCGTCCGCCAGTCCTGGCCGCGAGAGTTACCTGCGGTCTATACGAAACCGGGAAATACACCCTCAAGTCCGATTCGAACGTCGAAAAAGTCGACGACGTATTTCGTATTCCGAAATTGGTTGAAGCGGACGATGTCCATTGAAATCCATTCTGTGGATTGGTGGGATTATCGACCGACTTAATCTGAAACGACGATGAGACACCTGCAAACAATTGGTCCTCAAACGTATTTGGACTAATACCGGCCTGCGGCGTATTAACGAAACGAGAACTGTCAAGGCGGACATCCGTGTAGTTAAACGTCGGTCCGGCAGAAAACGATGCAAAATCTGTAATATGGTAGGTAACTCTTACCCTGGCATCCGCTTTGGAAAGCCTGGACTGGTAGTAGGATGCATCCGACGAATCATTCCGACTCTCGTTGCCAAGTCCATAAAAGTTACGGATGTTGTTCGGTGTGAAAACACCACTGTCAAATCGTACGTCAGTCTTCTCAACTACGGACCGGTAATCTGCAGAATACTTGACATTGAAAGCACCCGTCAACGTCGCAACGTTCGCGGCGAACGTGTGTTGAGCCTTGAACGGACTCTTTCTAAATCCGTGAATCGTCCGAACAAAGCCACCTCCAAAAAAGAACCCGTCGTCCTTGTTACTTCCCAAAAAAGCAATGGGCTTGATCCCATTAAATTTATACGCTCGGGGGTTGTAGCGATTTACGGAAGGCGACTCTCTAACTCTCAGCTTCGTTTCCCGGGAGGTAGTAAATGTATTTGACGGAGTATCGTAAAAGATTGTTTTTTTGGACAAACCCGAGACGGCAGAGGAGTCCGTAAGAACATCCTGTCCGGCGCCTCCAATCACCGAGATGCGAATTCCTTTATCGACTTCTCCTCGTATCGAGAACCTGTCCTGACCACCCTGGCCGAACAAAAATATTTCGTCAGTTTCTGACCGGTAAAACGTTCGACGATATATCTGTAGAAGCCTTTCTCCATCCTTCTTCGTTTTGTAAACCGTAACGCGCGTGGAGTCATTTGCAAATCTCTCTACGACAAACTCTTCGTGCTTATTGCTTCCGACTACGTCGACGTCTTTGGCCAGTAGGCGAGAAAACTGGAGTGCGACGGCCGGCAAATTGTCGCGCCTGTGTTTCAGAATGTCGATCATTCGATCGGCATATAAACTGGAGATCGTGTCCGGAAGGGAATAGAACGCTTGCTGGATAATCTCGTCCGTGAGTCGAAGCCGAATATCATCGGCTATCGCGACCCAATCAGATGTGGTCAATTCTGCGGTGAGGCGTCGATCCTGCGAAACCCCGTTACGTGTTAAGCCCTTAAGATACCCATAGTCGTAGTCGAAGTCCTGCCAGTTTCTGAGCGACGCCAACTGGGCAAGCTTTGGAAGCGCTCCGTCCATAAGCATGAAAGCCACATCTCGATCTCGGGGAATCGGTCGGTACGTAGATCCCTTATCCGGATTTTTAAACTCGGCCCATCTCCATTGATCTTCATGGCGATCCCAATCGCTGATGAGAATGTCAAAGAGGCGGGCGCGGGCAAATGCTCGCTGGTCTACGCGGTTATCGTTGTCGTCATCTATCTTCCGAAACATTGTCCGGTAGCTGACGGCATTCTTTGTATTGCCGAAACTGTCCAGGTCGGACAGATCCTCATCGGGTCGCTCTTCGAAGAGCACAATCCTGTCGGCCATGATCTCACGGTATGAACCAAGTAGTGGATCGTCAGGCACATAGAACAGGCGCGGGTTCGTGTGGTAGACGCCAATTGCATCGGCGAGAGGCGGGATGACCAGAGCAGCATAAGGAAACAAAAGAGAAATCTGGTCCTGAGTAATGGCATTTGCGAACGTCTTTCGCAATTCTTTTGACCATGCACGTCCAGCCTCCTTGTCTACCGTTCGCATGACGTATTCACGGCCAGTAGGACTGACGACGCGGAGGGAAAGTGATTGACCACGACCCCCGATCTTGATAGGATCGAGACCGCCGTGTTCGGTAGACATGTCCAGGACCTTCAAGTTAACCGGAGCCGCCCATGCCTTTCGATAGTGCTTTCCCAGAATGGTATTGACAAAAATATTACTTCCGAGGTCGTAGTCACTGTTTATTGGCGTAACGACTTCGGTTGGGAAGGATTTGGACTCCCTTTTTTCGACAACGATCTCTGTTGGCGGTGTTTCCTGAAATAGAGTAGATCTGAAATCCTCTGTGTCGTCGAATGTGCGGATAAATAGAGTAACGGACCTGTCATCTCTGAGCTCAACGACTGCATAGCCCGGGGATGTCGATGCATATACAGTTTCTGAATCTGGAGTAATATTCGTTGCCGGTCGAGCTGCTGCAGAAGTAACATGGTGTTGCTGAGTATGGCGAGGTCCTTCCACGATGTACTGCAGGCCAGGGTCGTGAGCAGCGGCAACGATTAAATTCTCATGGCGTGCAATAAGATGCTGGATCTCGTCACGGAATTCATGATAGCTCTTGCTCTGTAAATCCTGCGGACGACCGACAAGCTTTCGATAAAGTGCAGAAACTGTACCCAGAATCGGTAGTGGCCGGAAATGATAGGAGAGAGGAAAGTGGCCTGCTCGAATCCCATTCGAACGGATGGGATGGTGCATGGATAGAATGATGATTTTGTCGTTGTTTTTACGGAGTACGTCTTCCAACTCCACCAGGAAATCGCTCGGCTCATCGAGATCGTAGTCTCCCGCATCGCCGAAAGGCTTTTCAAAACGGTGAAGCCACCACTGGCTGTCGATTGTGATGAGGAGTAGATCATCGCCCAGGTCGATCGGGACGGGACCGGGGAATCCATCGTCCGTTGCAAAGCGAATCTTCTTGTCGTCCAGCTTTCTAAAATGATCGGACAACGATCTGACATTCGTGAGACCGCCACGTCGACCACCCGTCCATTCATTGTCGCCGTTAAGAAAAATGATTTTATCGACCAGAGGGCTCGTGCGGCGTAATTCTTCGATGTTGTGGGTTGCAGATCCCCAACCGGTCGATCCGGAATCCGGCAGGCCTTTCGGCGGTACAAAATCTCCTAAAACTACAATAGTCGACTTGTCAAAATTGTCGGACGCAATGTTCGTACGAAGTACATCGAAGTACTTCGTGGAAGCTTCTACATTGTTGACAGGTAGATCTCCTATTAGATAGATCCCATTGACAACACGGCCGGCGTCGAGTGGTACGGATTCCACCAGGTCAGATTGGTGCGTCACGAAGCTCTCTGACGATGAGCACGCCACGACGGAGACCATCAATGATCCGATGAAGACCAGTTTACAAATAGATTTACGCAATTTCGGAGCAGTGGACTAGTGAGGATGTAATTTACCAACTCTGTGGCCTAACTTCTCACAATCAAATCAGACGGCAAACTACAAATATTATGATTGGAATTGTTGGTGGAATGGGACCTCATGCCGGCGTTGATCTGGTGCGGAAGATACTGGACAACACGATTGCTACCGAGGATCAGGATCATGTTTCTATCTCATTGCTTTCGATGCCTGCGACGATCCCGGATAGGTCGGCATTTGTCACGAAAGTAGATGGTGCCCCCAATCCTGGTCCTAAAATAGCTACCATCATAGATAAACTCGCTGCACAAGGTTGTAGTGTCATCGGCATGGCCTGTAATACTGCCCACGCTACGGAAATATATGAGTCAATTGTTGCATCTCTGTTACATCCTTCATCTAAATCATCGTTGTTGCATATGATAGATGAAGTCTGCGCTTATGTTGCACGAACTTACCCAACAGCGAGGAAGGTTGGTGTACTGGCTACTACTGCGACGGTACAGTCGGGGTTGTACGATCCTTTCCTAAACAGACGCGACCTCACGCCCGTTTATCTCGCATCGGCTCAACAGGCCATGCTGTCGGACATCGCAATTCGGGATGCCGAAATAGGTATTAAGGCGCAATCAAATCCGGTTACGGATAGAGCGAGAGGCATCGTCGTTGATGCCATCGAGCAGCTCGCGGGCCAGGGCGCAGATGTCGTGCTGCTGGCGTGCACGGAGTTGCCTCTTGCAGTTGGGGAGTGTTCTATGGCAGGGACCGTCGTCCTGGATCCGACCTCTATTTTCGCTCGAGTGATCCTGGAGAATTATGCTCCAGAAAAACTTTCAGGACTAAAAAATGCAGCATCTCTCTAGAGTACTCCTTCTTGGCCTCGGTTTTTTCCTCGTAGTATCAGCGGAGGGCCAGGTCGAACCTGACAAGCTTCGTGCACGCGAACTCGGAATATCGGTAGGCGTGTTTCCTCCTGGTTCTCGTAATGCCATCACTGACGTAGACGGCGTACTGGTAGGTCATGCAACCGTTCAGGTAGATAGCACAGTAAACACGGGAGTTACGGCAATTCTTCCTCACGCAGAAAATGTGTACAACAATCGCGTGCCGGCGGCTATTGTTGTCGGGAACGGTTATGGAAAATTGATCGGGATCACCCAGGTAGCTGAACTCGGAGAGCTGGAAACTCCCGTTCTCCTGACGTGCACCCTATGTGTTTGGAAAGCCGCAGATGCCATGACAGAATGGTTGCTGGCAAAACCAGGTATGGAGAATGTAAGGTCTATTAACCCGGTTGTAGGAGAAACGAATGACGGTTATTTAAACGACATCAGGTCGCGACCCATCTCCAAAGAAGATGTCGTCAGCGCATTGGAATCGGCGTCCGTCAACGTTACGGAGGGTTCTGTCGGGGCCGGTACTGGTACGATTGCTTTCTCATGGAAAGGAGGGATTGGAACGAGTTCTCGCGTCTTGCCGAGTTCGCTCGGCGGGTATACCGTAGGCGTTCTCGTTCAGACGAACTACGGCGGCATCCTGTCCATAGCAGGCGCTCCCGTCGGTAAGGAGTTGGGGAGATACGCTTTCAGGAATGCTGTATCACAGTCCGGTGATGGGAGTATCATGATTGTTGTTGCAACCGATGCAGCACTGGATAGCCGTTTGTTAGAACGGCTCTCGAAGAGGGCACTAACTGGGCTGGCACGAACTGGATCGTCGATGTCAAATGGCTCAGGCGACTATGTTATCTCGTTCTCGACGAACACGTCAACCCCTCTCGTCAATAACAGCCAAATGTCAGGTCTCTTTCAGGCAGTCGCGGAAGCAGTTGAAGAAGCGATTTACAACTCGCTGTTTATGGCAACAGAGGTAACTGGGCCGAACGGACCTGTCGACGCAATTCCCGTTGACTCCGTCCTGACTATCCTGCAAGGGCACAAACTTCTGACGAGATAGCGTTTCAAATGCATTGGTCAGGTTGAAACCCATTGGTGTCAATTCCTAGGATTTTTCCTAGGAAAAAGTCTAGCATTATTCTAGCATTTTCTCATTGGCGCCCGTTGTACCGGGGCTAGTATCGTTCGGCATGTTAAATCACTTCGACGAACATGCCCATGGAACGGTTTGAAAAAGAGGTCAAAAAAACAGTCGCCTCTAGCCCGGCAAAAGTATTTGCGATAATAATGCTGTTGTCTACGGCAATAGACGCAGAGAGCCAGACGCTCGTCAATGAGCACATAACTCAGCCCGATTTGTGGCGACCGGCGATGGAGACCACGTCTCGCGTCGACGCCAAGGGAGATCTGAACCTGTCCATTCCGGTGATGACGATCCCGGGTCGAAACGGCCTGGATTTCGATATTGTATTCAGATATCGGTCAGGAATATCGGCGAAACAAACTTCGTCATGGATCGGGACTGGTTGGTCTTTTGATCCCGGTAGTATCACCCGCGACGTGCGCTCCATGCTTCAAGACGGGATCGGGTACAACGTTGACTTCACTGACGTTGCCGAGGTTCAACCAGACCTGTATTACGTCACCAGTCCCGCAGGCGCATTTACCCTGGTGCGCCACAACACCGGCGTTGGATCGACGACCGGCGCACCTCCATCAGGTAGTGTGAATGACTTCTTCCGCACGGACTGGCGACCATGGAAAATCGAGTATGAGACGGGGTATCTCGATTTTGGTTCAATGAATCACGTGGATTGTATCTGCACCCAAGTCATTGCCCCGGGTTCGGGTGGCACAATCGCAAAAGATGACATCATCTCCTGGACGTTAACGGATGAGGGCGGTCGACGATACGTATTTGCCCATCCTACATTGGATTCGTTTGTAGGCGTTTACTCAAATCAAAACCTGCACGCAATGGAGTATTTCGTAGGTGCGTGGCGACTTATTGCGATCCTCGGGCGTGATTATGACGGCGAAATCCCCATCCAGCCAGCCGATCTTACAGCCAGTTCGCCAGGCAGTTGGATTAAGTTCGAGTACTCTGACCCGAACGCAGTCAGCTACACAGATGTTGACCTGACCGGTTTTGGCGCGGTAAAGCAAGCAAGCTACCTGACGGCTATCGAGACCCCGACCCATCGCGCAGAATTTCTCTCCATTCCCAAGACAACAGTCGAGATATGGCCGGACCAATGGGAAGGTGGCCTGAACAGTATTTACAAACAACTTTCATCGATTCAACTTTATACGCTGGCGGGCTCCCACCCTGAGCTGATCATAAAAGAGGTAACAGTCGAACAGTCAGCCGGGATTTCAGGGTATACTGGTACGGAAAGATTGTCACTTGATGCAATCGCGTATTATGGTGTGGACGGATCGTCAGGTGTGGCTGAGCTGCCGGGCTACCGATTTTCATATTACGGCACAACCACCGGAACGCTCAATGACTACACGGACGACCTGGACGATTTCGGGTACTACAATGCAGAGGATTATTCCTACATAAATACGGACAGCAGTGACGCGGCGTCTTGGAGTCTCCGGACAATTGTTCACCCGGTAGGGTTTTTGGAAGAATTTATCTATTCAAACGATGAGATTTGTAACTACTGTGGTGAAGGATTACTGGACGATTATCTGTATCCGATCCCGTATCGCGAGTATACATATTTTCCCGACGGGCTGACGTTCACTGACAAGAATATGTCAATATCGTCGAGCAGAACCAGGCAGGGTGGTGCTCGCGTAATTGCAGTGAATCGATATGAATCAGAAAGTACAAGTCTATACTCGACGACGCGATATCAATACCAGGGAGGCCGAGTATCAGGTGTACCTTCCGCATTTCTGGAACGGCAATATCCTTCTGTATTTTTCAAAAACGTGAATCGAGGCCAGTCAGCTGTTTACTACAACCGGGTTAGGAAAATTAACCCGGACGAGACGTGGACCGAGACATACTATTCGACCGATTTATCACATCCTGGCGTAACCGTACCCATCAAGACGGTTGTATTCCAAAAGGACTCGGACCGACTCGTCATCACCGGGAACGAGGACATTACTTGGGGGCGACCGTATCGAGTTGTATCGTCGGAGGGGGCCAGTATCGAAACGGACATAACAGAAGATCAATCGTTGTTCAGGCTAGCCGAAGTTGCAAACCTGTCTGGCAACGAATTGTCTGTCTGGTGGCGCAGGTCGGGGTGGACCCTGTCGAAGAGCAAGAAGCGATATGTCACAGGTGATCTCAACGTCGGTGGATACATTTCGAGCGTAACCGATATTGAGTACGATCCTGTGACCAGTCAACCGCGAGTTGTACTGGAGACATCGACCGGCATCAATTCTCGCCGCACTGAATTCACCTATTTGACGGATATTCCTGAATACTCATGGGCGGCAGATAGAAATATCCTGAACGAACCAGCTAAGGTTGATTTTGCTGAGACCTCTGGAGATGCTGAAAGTCTTTCATACTATAAGTCCGTGGCACGTCGCTGGGCAATTCAGGAAGTCAACCACCAGGAAGTCGAGCTGGCGATTCCCTATCCGGCAACGACCTATAGCTGGTCATCCGCCGAGTTCTCAGAGAGCGTTCCTGAATTTTCCAGCTGGAGCGTTTCGGATGAGGTCAACGAGGATTGGATAGGTGATGACACGGTACTTGAAGTTGACGCGTTTGGGAATCCACACGTCGTCCAGGATATAAACGGTTCGACGACTGTCTTGAACTATTCGGCAAACTCGTCACGACTATCAACAATCCTGGGCAAAGTATCCGAATCAGATATCCTTGCTGAGTCATTCGCCGGATCGGATTGGGAAGACAAGTGGTCTGTCAATGCTTCCGGAAATGATGACATTTTTCGTGTGGGTAGTGAAGCACTGATTGTGCAGACACCTCCTGGCGGATTGAATAGTGTCCAACCCTTCGTCTCTCACGAATTATTAAATGGTATCGACGACCGGATGACACTGGAATTCGATGTCACGGTAAGTTCATCGGATTCGAGAGCGTTGTTTATATCTGTCGGTAATGCAGATTACGCAGCGCTACCCAACCATGTTGGTACTGCAATATGGACTGCTTTTGAAGACGATAAGTGGTTTGTGTTTGATCGAAATAAGTGGCGGGCGTCTGACCTGACTGTGCAGCCTGGCAGAACGTACCGCATACTCATTGAGTCAGACGTTGAGACTGGCGAAAGTGTGTTTCGGGCGGATGGAAACGAGGTCTACGCAACCTCGGGCTTCATTGGCGAGGTCGACCTCATTGAGGCAATCGCGATCGGCCTTCATGATGGAGCACAACCAGGCAGCATCTGGAAAGTCGACAATGTTCGCTTATATGATTCGCGCGACCTCGTAGCGAGGATTGATTATGATCCCTTGTTTTTGCGGCCTTCTACTGTCGTAGATGAACGTGGCGTGACGACAAAGTATGTCTACGACCACAATGGACGGCTTCGTGGCAAAAACGGCCCTGATGACAGGCGCAATGAACGCACAACCTATTCAATGTCACGGACCGACAACACGGCAGCCTTCGATGTCACCGATCCGAGCTCAGTTAGCACACGAATATTTCCGGATGCTGCAGACATCACAAGTCTTTTTAGCGAAAGTAGTTGGATTACGAACGGGCTTAATGAATTTGGTGTAATCGATCACGACCGGTTTGGCGCAACCGTCGGAGGCAACCCTTCAATGTGGAGCTGGATTCGAACGCCTGACCTGGACACTGTTGAGACTGCAGAGCTGGATGTTTGGATTGACGAGGCTGTAACAGGCGTTCCACACATCGTTTCGTTTGTAGGTCCCGGTCAACAATTTTCGATCAGGTATAACGGTAATACCAAGCGTTTCTGCATTTCGTATTCGAATGCAAGTAATGGCTGGACGTGGGATTGCTGGAGCGCATTTGACGTCGCTCAAAGTCGATGGTATACAGCTCGCATCGTCAATAAGAATAACGGGTACTTCGAAGCGTATATCTCCCATGCCGATCACCCCAGCCATAATGGAGGCCTCAAGTCGGTTGGCGGTTTCGATGCGGCCGGTATGCAATATGCACGTACGATGGCCAAAGAAGATGAGATCATGGTAGCCGATTATTACGTCGGATCCATGACTGAAACGAAAACATATTTTGACGCCTTTGGCCGGACAATACAGGAGGAGACGGGTGATGCGAGTTTGACGAAAGCTGTTGCAACTACATACGACGTCATGGGACGTGTGAGAAAGACCTATTTACCAGTGCCGTCATCCGGATTTATTGACAATCCGGATGCAGCTGTGGGGGATTATTATGCGGAAGCATATCCTGGACAAACGGTATGGCCGTATGCGGAGAAAACATATGACGAATTTGGACGCCTCGAACATCAGTACGCTCCACAAAGTCGGTCGGAAAGAGTTCGGCAAACAACGTCGTACCACGGAGAGCCGTTTTTTACGTCACTCAATCCCGTGCCTGCACACATGGTTGATATCATTACGACAACCACGGCTAACGATAATGTTATTTCAGTTATCAAGGACGCCCTGGACAGACCTATCGTGGAACGGCGAGCGGTTTCACGGCCTGCTGATGAAAGTTTCCCTGCTTCGGTAGCGCTCCGTGTGGATAGGGAAAATAGCCCGATTCAACCTTCGCCAGATTCAACGGGCATTTTTCCTTCTGAAGTAGATTTGAATAATTGGGCCAATGACTCATTCACATATTCGCCTGATAGAACCTTTATGGTTCGGTTTGATATTGCCCTCGACGTTGACGCTACCGGAGATGCATATGTCGTTATGAAACAGAATGAATCGACGATCAAAAAATGGGTTTTCGACAACAGTCAAGTTCCCACGCAGTATTCAGGGTACGCCTCCCTGCTCGAGGGACAAACATATGATTTTGAAGTCGCAGCTGGGGTGTCAACGGATGATTCGTATCCGGGTGCATCTTCGTCGGAGCTTCAGCTCACGTTCTCTGAAGACGGTAAGTATCGTGGGTTGAGTGAAACGCAATTCGGATATGACGCCAATGACAACGCAACCGTGGTGATAAGTCCCGAGTGCTTTGCCAATGCCTCAGTATGTCCTCCGGTTGGAGGTACCTGGAGAACGTCGATGAGTTACGACACCATGTCTCGTATGATTGCACGATCCGCGTCAACTGCTGACGGCGATGCAGATAACGATCCGACAAATGAGTGGGGAAGCGTTGAAGCAGACTTCAGGTACAAATATACCCCCGCCGGGCTACTACGGTTTGAAGAAGATCCGGTAAGTCGGAATCACGCTACTTCCAAATTCCTTATCACCGACTATGATATGTATGGAAGGCCAATAGAAAGCGGAGTATATCGTGGAAAGCATTCGTTCGACTATGCATCGCCTGCAAAACCATTAAGTGGAATTGTCACGGGGGTCAGTAGCAGTTCTTATCGTGGTGGGCAGCTGCGCGAGGTGAACTACGATTCGACATCATATACCTATGGATATGATTCGTCAGGAAATATCACAGAGTTAACCGTTGCGTTACCTGGGCTCTCTGGCAAAGTGATCCGGTATGTATACGACCGGATAGGAAATCCCATACGAACCGAGTTTGAGCCTGCCTCCGACGATTCGTTCATAACCTGGTACCGGTATGATGGATTTGGACGGTTGAAGGGTGTTGGCTCGAGTGACATAACGGATCCATCAGCAGCAATCAATGAGGTAAGCTACGAGTATGATATCGCAGGCCGACCACTGCAGGTTATGATCGGGCACGACAGTGCTCAGGTGATTAACTACACGTATGATATTGCAGGCAGGCTAACCCGCATGAATGATATTAATGATCCGTCCACGGGTGTTTTTGCCGAATCGATCGGGTATGACGTAGCGGGTGAAATCGCACTCTCTGAGTCGCAGGTCGTTCCGTATACGCCTCGGTATGACGGCAATATTTCGTGGCTTGCATGGAGGACTGATGGTAATGATGATGGCGGTGCAATTGGAGGATATACATACGCATACGATGATTTAAACAGGTTGCAGAGGGCGGACTACGGTAAGCGCTTTTCAGTCACGTCAGGTTGGAGTTCATCCAGCCGATATGATCTCAATGCGGGTAGTGACCAGGCGCCTGTGGCATACGATGCAAACGGAAATTTTCTTGGTCTGGAAAGAAGTAGTGAGACGGGGGTGAGTACGGCAACAGAATTCTCCTATGAAACTGTGGGATCTGATCAAGTCACGAATGTTGCGGGCGGTGTTTCGAGGGCTATGGCTTATGACGCGAATGGAAATCTTGTATCCGATGGAGCAACACTCTCAGGAGTAGCCTACGATCACAACGATCTACCGGTGGAAATAGTCACGCCTGCGGGTGTCATTGGCTACAGGTATGATGCAAATCAGAATCGGATTTCAAAATCCGGTCTTTCGGTCACGTTCTACGTCCGTGGGGTCGGTGGAGAAATTCTGGCCGTTTACGGCCCCGATGGCAATCTGGAAAAATGGAACATCATTGCAGGTGGCAATACTATCGGTTATGCCGTACCGTGATGAAATGATCTCACGGAGTAGGGTTACCTGTGGAGGCAGACAATCCACGCTTCAAAACTTGGAATGTCTACCGACGGACAGCCGGGAGTTGGCCTTTGTGACCAGTCCATGCTGTAGAGACATCTTTGTCTTGCGATACGCTGGGTTCGATTCGCGAGATGCGATTGCGCTATTTTCGTCGGAGTGCCTTGCGTACACGGGCACGAGAGACGCCGTATTGACGGGCGAGGTCCATCTCATTCGCACCGGTGTATTCGGATCGAATCGTTTTGTCCAGGCAGCGTGACATCAGTCGAGTCAATGTTGGAACGTAGATGACCGCACCGCCCCAGTTTTCGACTAAATATTTAACAATATCGACGCCAACATCGTCGGCTATTTCCTTGAAGGGTTCGGGTAGGTCGTCAGTTTCGATCCAGTTCCAGTCTAGTTGCATCTCACAGTAGGTCATGAATAGTATTGCTATACGTAGTAAGACGGAACGACGCTTATTGTATAACCGATGCCGCACAATAATAGCCGGATAGGGAAACGGCTATACAATAGGTGCGATGGGGTGACTTGACCGGCATTTCCAGATGAAGCCGTTTGGTTTTGCGCCCATATCTTGAAAAAGATTTGCGACAGAATACTCTTTTCAGATAGCGACGCAGCGACGCGGGCAAGCACGACATGCACGGCGTCTAGCTCAATGGACGGTCAACGCCTCAGGTGCATCGATGGCTCACGGACCCGGGTGCATGCAGCAAAAAGGTCATCAGATCGAAAAACCTTGAGGGAAAAGAAGAAGCCCGGTAACCCCACCGTGTACCGGGCTTCATTAAGCGAGATATGCGCTTATTAGGAGTTGTCATAGTCGGCCGGTGACCATTCCGTCCGATCTATCACAGAAGCGATTGTGACTCTAACGGTAGCTAGCTCGACTCAGGCTACCGCTTCATGTAGTGCAATCGCTTACTCTTCTGCTACACAAAAGGTAAAGAGAAGATTGAATCTCAGTATAAATGTCTCTGCTTCAAAAGATGTACGGAATATGCTTACAATTTTGAAGTTTATCCATAACATCAACTAAGCAAACTAAAAGTCAAGAACACCAATCCAGTATAGGAACAGTGCAGCGTCCAGAATAAGGGGGATGATTATCCAAATAAACGCCGCGACTACCGCTTTTCGCGATTCGATTGATTGATCGAGATTAACTGCTTGATTTGCCATGCCCATTCGCTCGCCTTCGAGATGAAATATTTGAGTGGGTCCAAAAGAACTTGAAACCCCGTCTCATTACATCACGAATCGATCACAAAAACATTGCCAATTTCACTATAAGACAGCTATTCTTAGCAGTCGTTGAATCCGGGCTAAAAATCATGACCGGGCACAACTTATTCTGCCCCAGTTTCGGTCAGGTTGTATCAAAATGAAACTCCATCTCTCTTCGCCTGTCCCGTCGGGTTTCCAGAGCGAGACCAGATTTATCCACTGTAATTTTCGGCGATGGCCGATCGCACAGTTTCTGCCGAAACCCGTCTATGTGAGGCGTGAAACACGGGCTTCCCGTTTGATAGTATTATGATTTGTGGCGACTCATGTCTTATTCCGAAATGAGATTCAACGTAGTTTGAGACTGCTCGGGCTTCCTGGACGGTGATTTGATATACTGCCGGATCGGATTCGCTCTGAAGCTCAGATAATTTGGTGTACGCTGAGGCACTTAAATTACACTGATTGCTATGTTTGAAAACGACGACAGGTACCGAAGCGGATTCATGAACTAAACGGTCAATGTCTGTCGCGTCTGATATCATTGGAAAAGCACTCATTTAAACACCAACTACACTTGAAAATCCTTATTTGCACTGGTTAGTGTAGAACCGTACAAAATGTTACAGATTTGGGTTGCGACGGCAATAGCCATCGAAGTACGAATATTAGATGGCGGTCGGAATATTCTGAAGTTTTTTCAGTACATCATTCACTCAAGAAGCGGATTCTCGATTAACGAACTTAAGTACTATGGAAATTGCTGAAGCTGGTGCGGAAAACATACGCTGGGACCTGACAGATCTTTATCCAAATAGCGAATCGATGCTGGAATCGCTTCGTGCAACGGAGGGACTGGTTGTAGCGTTTGCCGAAAAGTACAGGGGGAAAGTTGATTCACTGGGTGCTGGTGAGTTGGCGCTGGCGTTGGAAGATGGCGGGGAAATTCAGGATAACCTTGGCCGAGCTTATGCCTATGCCTATCTGGACTGGGTGACAGGAACTCAAGTGGTTGAAAAGGGAGCTGCTTTGCAGAAGGTGAAGGAAGCCTACGCCTCCATGAGTCAGCAACTTGTCTTTTTCGACCTCGAGTGGGCGAATATCTCAACTGAGAAAGCCGAATACCTCCTGGCGGATCCGCTGCTCACAAAATTTCGCCACTACCTTGAGCTTGTCAGACTTCAGAAAGAACATTTACTGTCCGAGCGCGAGGAGATCGTTTTGTCGGAAAAAAGCGTGACAGGTGTTGGGGCGTGGGTGCGCTATTTCGATGAAACGTTGTCTTCCATGAAGTTTGATTTTCGAGGAGATCAGATTTCGGAACAGTCAGTGCTCGCAAAACTTCATGATTTTGACAGGGACATGCGGCGTGATGCTGCGCTTTCATTTACAGAAGGACTCCGGGCGAACAACCGAACTTTGACATACATATTTAATACCGTCCTGGCAGACAAAGCCTCGACTGATCGGTTGCGTGGATATTCGTCCTGGATATCTAGTCGAAACGTGGCTAACGAGGTGTCAGATGAAGCTGTCGAAAGACTCATTGCGTCAGTTACAGATCGGTATGACATTGTCGAAAGATTCTATCGTTTGAAACAGAGAATTCTCGGACTTGATGATTTTCAGGACTACGATCGTTATGCGCCAGTCGGAGAGTCTGACCGCAAGATGCATTTTGATGAGGCCCGCGAGCTAGTCACGCAGAGCTACTCCGAATTCAACTCCGAATTCGGGACCATTGTGAAACGCTTTTTTGACGAAAAGTGGATTGATGCAGCTGTCGTCGACGGCAAGCGCAGTGGAGCTTTTAGTCATGGGGTCGTGCCTTCTGCACATCCGTACATCATGATGAACTACACTGGCAAAATTCGAGATGTCCAAACACTGGCGCACGAACTTGGACATGGAGTTCACCAGTACCTGTCGCGCAAGCAGGGCATATTTCATGCTGACACTCCACTGACAACGGCAGAGACCGCGTCTGTTTTCGGGGAGATGTTGGTATTTCAGAAACTGCTTGCCGCGGAGACGGATGAGAAAAATAGACTTGCGATGCTCGTTGGAAAAATTGACGATACGATCGCCACTGTGTTTCGCCAGGTGACAATGAATCGGTTTGAAAATAGTATTCATCTGTATCGCCGGGAGACAGGAGAATTGTCGCCGGAGACGTTTGCAGAGAAGTGGATGGAAACGCAGAATGCAATGTTTCGAGGTAGCGTGACGCTCGGCGATCACTACGGTTACTGGTGGAGCTATATTCCGCACTTCCTGCATACTCCTGGATACGTCTACGCATATGCGTTTGGTGAGCTGCTGGTGCTGGCTCTATACGCGAAATATCTTGAGGAAGGTGATGAATTTGCCGGCAGATATTACGACTTGCTTTCAGCTGGAGGCTCTGATTGGCCACATCAGCTCGTCGGAAAACTGGGCGTAGACTTGACTGATGGTGACTTCTGGCAAAATGGGCTTGCGGCCATTGAAACACTCGTCGAAGAGGCAGAGATTCTTGCCGATCGTACGAGCTAGATTATCAATGACATTTGTCCGAGGATCCATGCGCATAGAAGGGCAGCGTATATCCCGAGGATATACCCGGAGACTCCCATGAGAAGTCCGACAGGCGCTAATGACGGAAGGTAGGATCCGGCAACGACGGGAGCACTAGCGGCGCCTCCCACATTTGCCATGCTTCCTGTCGCGACAAAGAAAAAGGGAGCTTTGAAAACGCGGGCGGCGAGTAGCAGGACCGAAATGTGGACAACAATCCAGATTAATCCAACCAGCAGAAGTAGTGGCGCATCGGCAATTGCTCTCAGGTCGGCGCGAGCGCCGATAGACGTCAAGAGAATATAAAGCGCGATGTATCCAATTCGCGACGCGCCGAATTCTTCGAGTCTCTTCAAAGGCGAGAAGGAGAGAATCAATCCAACTGTAACCACGACAAGTACCGCCCAAGTTGTCTGGCTTATTACGGAGGGGTTGCCTACAGCTGGTAGTAGTGAACCGATTTTGATAGCAAACGCTGTCGCCACGAATCCGAGGCCAAGAATGATAGCGAGGGCGGGAACGGTTATCGGCGAACGTTTTAGAGTCGAGCCTTCGGCACGCCGGATTACGTCGTCGAGTACAGTACGATCGGCGCGATTCCACTTGTCAAATTTCTCCTGGAACCCACTCAGGAACAGAAGAATTCCCATCCAACCGTATCCCACGACCGTGTCCACCACTATTATGGGTCCTAGGGCAGAGTCGGAGGCACCGACACTTTGCTGAATCGCAACCATATTTGCCGTGCCGCCGATCCAACCTCCTGACAGTGCAGCAAGTCCTTTCCAGGCGTCCTCTGGCAGGAAAGCGCCCAGTAATCCGAAGGAGATCGGGCCGCCAATGACAATTCCCAATGTCCCGGCCAACATCATCAAAATCGCCACCTTGCCAAGCTTGAGAATAGCAGGCAAATCGACGGTCATCATCAAGAGGAAGAGAGACAGGGGCAGAAGTACTTTCGTAATCCAGCTGTACGTCGGGCTTGACACCGGAATAATTCCCAACGCCGTAGCAATCATCGGGAGAAAATATGCCCAGATTACTGGCGGGAAGATTTTGAAAAAACCGGACAGCTTGCCGATTGTATTCAGCCAGTATATAACTGCAAGAATACCGATCAGAAAAGCGAAAACTGAAGTCGGTTCAGCAATAACAGGATCGGTCATCTATACGCCGATTGTCGTAAACGATCGATCCATTGTGCTCAATGATTCGCACCCGCCCTCAGTAATAACTACATCATCTTCAATTCTAACTCCGCCACGTCCCGGTAAGTATATGCCAGGTTCAATGGTGAACGTCATACCCGGCTTCAGTTCGACATCAGCATCATTCCGGATGTAGGGGTATTCATGAACCGCTAGTCCGATTCCATGGCCAGTGCGGTGCGTAAAGTATTGTGCAAATCCAGAATCTGAAATAACTGCGCGAGCTGCTTTGTCGACATCGGATGCCAGTACACCAGGACCAGCCACCTTCGTTGCTGCCTCGTTGGCACGGCGCACCACATCAGCCACGTTGGACATCTCTTTGTCCGGCTCTCCGATCGAGAATACTCTCGTCAAATCTGAAAAATAACCATTGACACTAGCACCCCAATCAACTAGAAGAACGTCGCCTTTCTGCAGAAGACGGTCGGAAGGAGTGGCATGCGGGTTCGCGCTATTGGGACCACCTGCCACAATAGGCTGGAATGGCAACTGCGTTGAGGAACCGTATTTGAGAAGATTAACGAAAAGCCGGGAAGCGATCTCTTTCTCAGTCTGTCCGATCGTGACGCTCTTGACAGTTTCAGCCAGCGCTTTTTCCGCTGCAAGTACCGCCGCCCGCATCGAATCAATTTCGCTGTCTGTCTTAACTGACCGGAGATCGTCGATTACGTGTGTAGCGTCAAGAAACTTGGTGGTCCATGCGGATTCTTGCAGGTGTCGTAGAACGAAAACTCGCATCTGGCCTGCTTCGATTCCGATTTTCTTATCGAAAACACTGCAGTATGCTGCTGCCTGGTCAAAGGAGAACTGCCATTCGACCGGGTTCTCTCCATATTCGAAACATTCGTATTCGAAAGACAGCGACGCTAGCTGCTCTTTTTCAAGCTGTGGAAGGACAAATACGGGCTCGGTACCAACAGAGAAAAAAACTGCTATCGGGCGCTCCATCGCTCCCAGATTTAATCCCGTTAAATAGTGAAGCAACGGACCTGGTGTAACGACCAGAGTTTCAAATCCTGAATTCTTCAACCGCTGCGCCAATTCCTGTTGCCGACGGGCAATTACACCTGCATCCATTCGATGTGATAATTTTGTGAGACGATCGGTTCGTGTCCTGGCTGTATGTTACGGTAAATCCGATACAATCGGAGCAAGTGAGAAAAAAAAGGGACTATTGCCGGCAAATGCAATGGAGACGAATCATCTATGGGATCCATATTTGCGAATTGGCTCACGGCGATTGGCTCATACAATTATTCAGGATTAGATCCCCGGAAGCGACGAGTCTGCTGTCTGCCATTGTCACGATGTAACCGGAATACATAAGGCTGCCGTCGATTTTGGCTTTGCCGCCAGACCTGATCGTAATTGATCCACAGTTTTCGACGATGAGCCTGCTGCCTTTCTGGACGATGAGTTCAGCACCAGATTCAACGATGATATTACCACTATGGGCATAGTGTTCTGACTGGATATTCAGGGTGGCACCTCCTTTTAAGGTAAGGATGCCGGTTGTCTGTACCGAATCTGGAATTGGTCCAATCCACGAGCTCGACCGGATTGTAGGGTTTACGCGGAAGTCGGAGATATATTCAAAAACCATCAGACTGGTATCAGCGGTATCGTAACGGATATTGTCGATAGCAAACCAATCGATGTGAGCGTTGGGTCGATAGAAATTAAATCCGTTGATATTGGGGCGGGTGAACGGGGAGAGTTGTTTGTATCGTGCTCCATCGAATAGATCACCTTCGTAGGCAGCATTCCAGACGGAAAGATCAAGAGAGTTGTCGGCGACGAGAACATCAAGTCGTTTGTCGACGGATCGCATGACGAGTAGTCCTGTAGTTCGGAGTAGACCCAGTTCGTATGGAGCACCCGGCCCGCTACTTCGAAAAGAATCAAAAACGCTTATCCGCTGTCGGTTGGTTACGTAAAGATATTCGTCAGGTTGACCAGACGGAATTTTAAAGCAATCTGATGTCGACACCAGGTCACGAATGTATATCGTTTCCGTGCTGAGATCATCCGGCATTCTACAGTGAATCCACCCGAGCAGATCTCGTTCGAATGCAGAAATTGTTTCGTCACCCCGGCAGTCTGGAGCGCCGCCAGAACCTGCCATCAGCGCGTATCCGATGCAGGATGCTTTGGGGTCCCGGTTACTGTCCGCCGGAACATCGTTGGACCTGTTTGCCGGAATGTGATTGAAGAATGGTTTCCATATGTCGTGCCCGAGCTCATGGGCCATCAATCGAAGATGATATTGGTATGGCGACACATTGCCCGAAGTTCGATTAAATAAAATCGATCCAGACGAATTCCAATCGAACGTTAAGCCATCATAGAGTCGTACGGAATCGGGACGGCCTCCGACGATGCCACCTCCACAACGTGCGTCAAGACATGATATTCCAGTAAAAGTGATTTTCTTGCTATCGCGGACGGAGTCCCGACGGAGGATAACAAAGAGGTAGTCAATCTGACCATCACGATTGTGATCGTATTCCCGGAAATCGTAACCAACGCGATCGAGATAGTCGAGAATTTCTATAGTGAGAAAACCGTAGCCGCCGTGCGGTCGGTGGTAAGACGCTTCGGGTTTTGAAGTGACGAAGATTTGCGGATGTACTGTTCCGTACAGTACAAAATTTCCGAGCGACTGCTGATGATAATATGCGGTAAGACTATTTTCGGGATAAGGTGGTTGTGACGAAGTTGCCAGAAGATTCTCCGAGAACTCAGGCGCAGTCTTGAGGTCAAGAGGCCAATCTCTATAATTCAGGTTCGGATCGCCAACGGATTCGTCATCACTGAATTTGGCAAAGACCACGATTGCCCGCAGGGTATCCGAATATGTGGAATATCCTCGCTGACCCTGCGCACCGGCACGCATGGAATAAATCGAAACCAGGAGGAGAAGTAAGGGCGCAACCTTTGTGCAGAATTGCATATTATCCTTGAATGAATCTGGCTGCCGAAATCGAAGATAAGATAGAATCCGCGAAGTCGATACTCGGCGCAGCGGTCGACGCAGCCATGCCCTCTGCTCACCACTTTGCCAGGTTGCTCGACGATGCGATGTTTTCGCGTGGTCCAGTGGCCGTGCTGAGTGTCGGCAAGGCAGCTATGTCCATGACGAAGGTAGTTGAAGATCTCGTTCCAGTCTCGGAAGCATTTGTCACAGTCCCTGAGTCTTACCTATCAGAGAATCGCATTGTTTTATCTACGACACGGACCCTGCTTTGTGCTGGAGATCATCCATTTCCGGGAGATGGTAGTAAACGAGCAGCAGAAGCCGCTATGACTTGGTTGCGGGCCTTGCCTGACGATATCCCCGTTGTCGTTTTAATCTCAGGCGGGGGATCTGCGCTGTGGGGCAAGCCAATCGATGGAGTATCGGATCATTGTTATCGAGATCTCGTCCAGGCGATGATATTGAGCGGGTTGGATATTCATGAGATAAATTTGATTCGCCGTCATCTGAATGTATTTGGCGGCGGGGGGCTGATACCATACCTCGACGGGCATCCGATCCTGGCGTTCGTTATTTCTGATGTCTCAGGAGATGATGTCGGGATGGTTTCATCAGGTCCACTATCACCTCCCCGAGAGCAAGAAGTCAGGCAGTTGAATGACTCACTAACGACCTTGACTGATCAGGGTAGGATCGACAATCGGGTTGCTCACACACTTTTGGAGAGCGCAATGTCCAAGCATGAGCGCAACATTCCGCCGATTCAGATCTGGAAAATTATAGACAACTCTATGGCAATGGCGGGTGCATCGAGGCGGGCAGAAGCTCTTGGGTACCGAGTTACGAAGGCCAACGCATTGATGAAGGGTGATGCTGCCGACATGGGTCGAGCAATTGTACACAGGATGGAACGCCTTCAAGATGGAACACCGCGATGTGTCATTTTTGGTGGTGAAACTACGGTAGATGTTTCTGGCGAAGGGAAAGGCGGACGAAACCAGGAGCTGGTATTGGCGGCAGCAATTGAGTTGAAGAATATAGGCCTTTCTGCAACTGTAGCTTCTATAGGAACAGACGGTGTCGACGGCCCGACGGATGCAGCCGGCGCGGTTGCGAACGAACAATCTGTAGTTCAATCTGCGCGCAGAGGGTTGGATGCAATAACGTGTCTGCGAAATAATGATTCGTACACATTCTTCGCAGGAACGAAGAATCACATTTTGAGCGGCCCAACACATACTAATGTAATGGATATCGCGATTGGTCTAATCTGAAAATTGCAAGTTGGTCTGGATATAATTTAATGATGTTGTTGTGCTGAGTTGGAGGCTCACTTGAATTGTATTGCGGTTTTCTTCCAGAAAACAGCCGGTCGATTTCCTAGAGTTTTTCCTAGGAAGTTTCTAGCAAAACATCATTGGCGCTGAGGACGATTTGTAGTTAAGTTGCTGACGGGGAGGAGGAAGTGGTGGCCCCCTCGAGATTTATCAAACTGATCGCGCAGGTCACCCAACCGATCACTGACTGCCAGAATTCCTCCAAAGATTGTTATCTCCCACTATCCCTCACGGCCTGTTTTTAATAGATTGCCTTCGACGACTTCGAAACGTAATCTACACTCACAATTGCGACATATGAGATTATCAATATTTTCGCTCGCGCTGATGTTGATCGGTGCCCAGGCATCAACCGGCCAACAAGTACCGATAGACCTCGACGTACCAATCCCATACTCGTTCAGTTACGATTCTGAAATTCCAAAACCGGAGGATGTCCTCGGCCATCGAATCGGCTCGCAGCACACCGTTCCGTCGCAAGTTGTCGACTATTTCGAAACCGTTGCGGCGCTTTCAGACCGGGTGACTCTGAGAAGCCATGGCAGAACGCATGAAGGACGGAAGCTTATCCATGCCATAATAACATCCCCAGAAAATCAGACAAATCTCGAAGATATACGGACTGCCAATCTTCAGCTTTCAGATCTACCTAGAGAAGTCGACGATGAGTACTACGCGAATGGCAAACTCATTGTCTATCTGGGTTATAGCGTACACGGCAATGAAGCCAGTGGGACTGAAGCGGCAATTCTAACACTCTACCACCTTGCCGCTGGACAGGCTGCGCACATCGACTCACTTCTGGATCAGATGGTAATCATTGTTGACCCGATGCTCAACCCGGACGGCAGGGACAGATTTACCGATTGGGTTAACCGAAATCGGGGCGCCAAGCATACGACCGACGGACAAGACAGGGAACACAATGAACCCTGGCCCGGCGGCAGAACGAACCATTACTGGTTTGATCTCAATAGAGATTGGCTTCCCGCCGTCCATCCGGCTTCGATAGGGCGACTTGAAGTCTTCCACAGCTGGCGCCCTCAGGTCCACACAGACGTTCATGAAATGGGAGGTAATAGCACCTACTTCTTCCAGCCCGGGATTCCTGAACGTACTCACCATTTGACGGTACCTGAGAATCAAACCTTGACGGCTGAAATAGCTACCTATCATGCCAGAGCTCTGGAGTCAATCGGAGCACTGTATTTTAGCGAGGAGTCTTACGACGATTTTTACTACGGGAAGGCGTCGGCTTACCCCGACGCCAACGGTGCTATTGGAATCCTGTTCGAGCAGGCCTCATCCCGAGCGCTGGAGTCCGAGACGGATCGCGGAAATCTGCATTACTCGTTTACTGTTCGCAATCAGTTCCTAACCTCGTTATCGACGCTCGATGCATCTCTCCAGATGAAACCGCGTCTGCTCCGTTTTCACAACGAGTTCTATCGGTCATCTTCAGACTTTGCCTCATCGATAGGGATACATTCTTACGTCGTAGATGTCACCAACGCACGTAGCCGGGGTAAGCACTTCGTCGAACTACTGAACAAACATCGGATCTACGCCAACGAACTCGTTAACGATGTTGATATTGGTGGGCACAGGTTTACTTCAAACAATGCCTTCGTTGTTCCGGCGGCCCAGCCGCAGGCCAGGTTTCTGAGGTCTTTGATGGAGAGTCCAACTTCGTTTACAGACAGCATATTCTATGACGTGTCGACGTGGAATCTGCCAATGGCTTTCAATCTCGATTTTGCCGAGTCCGTACGGTCTCTTGAGTCATCTACCGGCAGGAAATTGGATCCCTCCTGGTTCAATACAGGCGCAGTAATTGGTTCAAGCTCGTACGCCTACGTCATGCCTTGGTCCGGTTACTACGCCGGGAGGGCGGCACACCAATTGGTTGAGGCCGGATTTGACGTGCGGATTATCACAGAACCGATCAGTCTGAAGGTAGGAGCCGAAGATATCAGGTTGGACAGAGGCTCCGTACTTATTCCGCTCGGAAATGCATCGGTCGAACCTGACGAGGTAAACCAAATCATACAACAGGTCGCGGTAGACAACGACGTGATCATCTACGGAGCCTCGTCGGGCCTTACTTCGCTGGGCCCCGACCTGGGTACTGGATCTTCAAATCGGATTCCGGAAATTAGCGTGGGACTAATAACAGGATCTGGCACATCCGCATACAATGCAGGCGAAGCCTGGCATCTGCTTTCTGAACGTTTCGGTATCCCCGTATCTTTATTAGACTCCGATGACCTCAGCGAAATGGATCTCGACAGATACAATGTTCTTGTGTATGCTGGGGGATCAACAGGATCTTCTGTC